>NZ_SZWZ01000094.1:0-66068 GCF_005281025.1 Citrobacter sp. wls714
AGTGTCTAGATTATCTGTGGCGATTCAAACAGCACTAACCGTAAACTGGCGAAAGAAAACGGCGACGGCTTCGGTATGTCTACCTCCTATGACTTTGACTTCGGTTTAAGTTTGGGTGCAGCGTACTCCGCATCTGACCGTACCGACGATCAAGTTGCTCGTGGCTACCAGGACGGAATGAATCATCGTAACAACTATGCAGGCGGTGAAACCGCTGAAGCCTGGACCGTGGGCGCAAAATATGATGCCAATAACGTTTACCTGGCTGCTATGTATGCAGAAACCCGCAACATGACCTACTACGGCGGTGGCAATGGCGAAGGTAATGGCGGTATTGCCAACAAAACCCAGAACTTTGAAGTTGTTGCACAGTATCAGTTCGACTTCGGCCTGCGCCCTTCCATCGCTTATCTGCAATCTAAAGGCAAGGATTTAGGTGGCCAGGAAGTAAGTCGTGGTAACTGGCGTTATGTCGACAAAGATCTGGTCAAATATGTTGATGTAGGTATGACTTACTACTTCAACAAAAACATGTCTACCTACGTTGATTACAAAATCAACCTGCTGGATGAAGACGATAGCTTCTATGAAAGCAATGGTATCGCGACTGACGACATCGTTGCCGTTGGTTTAGTCTACCAGTTCTAATTACCCACAAAAATACGCAAGCCCGCTTGGGATAAGATCTGCTAACAGCGCCAGATATCCGACACTCTTTCAATAGAATTAATGTGGGGAAGATTTTGAAAAAATATTAATAACCAGAACCCCAGCGCAAATCAGGAACATGCCTGCGATCGCCGGGAAATCCAGCTTTTGTCCACTTACTAACCAGCCCAAAAGGCTGATTAATACGATTCCAGCACCTGACCAAATTGCATACGCAATGCCCGTTGGAATGGTCGACAGCGTCTGAGAGAGAAGATAAAAAGCAGTGCAGTAACACACAATGGTTGCTACAGATGGCCATAGGCGTGTAAATCCGTCAGAGAACTTCATCAGGGTTGTACCTATTACTTCAGCTATAATGGCCCCGGCAAGGAAAACGTATGAATTCAAAATCTGGCCCCATGTGACGATCTAAGACAATCATCGTATCACAAAGGGTTAGGTGAGTTTGAACACAACCAAAACTACTTTAGCTTAGTACAAAAAGGCCGTCTGAAGCGCCGCGAGGTCTACTATGCGCGGACGTTGTGATTAATTTTAACGTCACCATAGAGCTGACATCGGTCTGTGGATTGCCTGCTTCGAATGCCCAGCTTTCCATTTCCCTGGTAATTTTTTGCTTAGTATCAGCATCAACGACTCCATCAGGAAATCTGATATTTATAACTTTTCCTTTATCATCAATATCATATACAACTTTGAATTTATTGTTTTCATCCACCAACGTTCTTACCTCGGTTTTGCTGATTGTTTCACTTGCATGAGTACTAAAAGCTAAACCAGCAGACAAAGTAGTAATTAAAGCCACACCAAAAATCTTGTTATTCATAGTGTTATCCCCCTCTCAAAGAAATAATGATAAATAGAAATAATTATCATTTCCACAGTTTATTTTACAGCTACACAGGGTGTGGCAATACTGAAGGGACTGAGCTGGCACTGTCACGGCACAGAGCCAAACCGAATCTGACTGTCCACTCAGTGTCGGCAGCAGACCATTAGCAGGGTGAAGCATGATATTTCGGAGGCTCTTATGGACAAATGCAAAAGATAATCACATGTAAACTCAGCGCGATTGTAATGTTAAACGGTATTTCCCCTGGAGACCCCGGATGTTTACTCATATGCGTATTGCCAAACCCGTCAACAATCTCGAAAGATCTTTTCTGATGTACAGCCAGGGATTGGGGCTACATAAAATTGCTGAATTTAACGATCATGAGGGGTTCAATGGAATAATGTTAGGGCGGGAAGACTTAGACTGGCACATAGAATTCACCTTTTGCCAAAACCATCCCGTTCAACCTTTGCACACTGAAGAAGATTTACTCGTTCTTTATTACCCTGATGCAAATGAATGGTCGCATGTCTGCGAAAGAATGAACGATGCTGGTTTCAGAATGACAGCGTCATTCAATCCCTACTGGGACGTGAACGGAAGGACATTTGTTGACCTCGACGGATATAGGGTGGTTATCCAAAACAAGTCGTGGGCATAACCTCAATAAATATTGCCATGTACCTTTCATGAACTCAAAGCCAAGGGGATATCAGATTACCAAGACTCGAAAAAGGACAAACAACTATTCTCAGGTCACAAAACTGAATGCAAGTTGTGGTTTATGACAGAAAAGTGAAAAATTTCCCCACACTGGATCTTCCGGTATTGAACAAATCAGAAGATGATGATGGCGAGCTTTATACTAAGCGAATATACCGACACTATACCAAGTGTGACATGAGTCGTTGAAAGGGATTGAGCTAAGTGTTTGAATAGTGGCGGAGAGAGGGGGATTTGAACCCCCGGTAGAGTTGCCCCTACTCCGGTTTTCGAGACCGGTCCATTCAGCCGCTCTGGCATCTCTCCGTTTTGGCGGTTGCCATGATGCCAGGTAATTTGGCATTTTAACAGACCCAGTTCCGTCAATTTCGTTCAAGTGACGAGTTTGCGAGCAAAACGATGATTAAGTGGCCCTGGAAAGAGCAAGAAACAGCCCGAAATGACGACTGGCCGTGGGATAACGCCCTGGCTATTCCGCTTCTGGTGAATCTCACCGAGCAAGAACAAGCCAGACTTATCGCCCTGGCCGAGCGCTTTTTACAGCAAAAAAGATTGGTAGCACTTCAGGGGTTTGAACTGGACCCGCTGAAAAGTGCGCGCATTGCTCTGCTCTTCTGTTTACCTGTTCTGGAATTAGGGATCGAGTGGCTGGATGGGTTTCATGAAGTTCTCATCTACCCTGCCCCATTTGTTGTAGACGACGAATGGGAAGACGAAATTGGTCTGGTGCACAATCAACGTGTCGTTCAGTCCGGGCAGAGCTGGCAGCAAGGCCCGATAATCCTCAACTGGCTTGATATTCAGGATTCCTTTGATGCCTCAGGCTTTAATCTGATCATTCATGAAGTCGCGCACAAGCTGGATATGCGTAATGGCGATCGCGCCAGCGGTATTCCGGCGATTCCTCTGCGAGATATTGCCGGCTGGGAGCACGACCTGCATGCCGCAATGAACAACATTCAGGATGAAATCGATCTGGTAGGGGAAACCGCATGCAGTATAGATGCTTACGCTGCAACCGATCCGGCCGAATGCTTTGCCGTATTATCCGAGTATTTTTTCAGTGCTCCTGAATTATTTGCTCCACGTTTCCCGGCTTTATGGCAGCGTTTCATCCTGTTTTATCGCCAAAATCCAATGCAACGGTTACGAGATAACCCCGAAGATGGCCATTATCGCTCATCAAACGTGCATTAACACTGAATTTGAAGATTAATTAACCAATTGAAATGACGCGCTAATTTTACTGTTGACACCTCAGGGTGAGGTCAGTAATATGCGCCTCGTTCACACGATTCCTCTGTAGTTCAGTCGGTAGAACGGCGGACTGTTAATCCGTATGTCACTGGTTCGAGTCCAGTCAGAGGAGCCAAATTTAAGAAGCCTGCTTAAGGAAACTTGAGCGGGCTTTTTGCTTTTCAGGCTTTCATAAAAGCATCCTGCCTAAGCATTCTGCCTGTTGTACCGCCCCTATTCCATGTCTCATCACACCATTGATTAAAGTTATGTAAATGTAAATCGTTTAAACTTTGCAATTATTGTAACTGCTAGTGATTATCATTTATTGTACGCGAGCCAAAAGAACGAGCCCTGCTCGGTTCACTGTACGTTCCAATTACTCTGGGATATAAACGATGAATGCTCTGCCTCGCACCGGACTGCGCCGTATCACGCTTGCCTCTGCCCTGGTCTTCGCTGTTAGCCTGCCGGCTTTCGCCCAGGAAACATTAACGCTTTACACTACCCGCGAACCCGGTCTAATCCAGCCTTTACTTGATAGCTGGACAAAAACCAGCGGTATCAAAGTAAGTACGGTCTATATCAAGGATGGCATGCTTGAGCGTGTCAAAGCAGAAGGGAAAAATTCACCTGCCGACCTGCTGATGACCGTAGATGCAGGCAATCTCCTCGATTTAGTTGAAGCGGGTGTGACCCAACCGGTAGAGTCAGAAGCGCTGAAAGCCGCCGTTCCTGCTAACCTTCGCGGTGCGGATAATCAGTGGTTTGCGCTTTCTATGCGCGCCCGCGTGCTGTATGCCGAGAAGTCACTGCCAATCGATAACTGGCATTACGAACAACTCGCCAGCCCGGAGTATAAAGGAAAAGTCTGTATCCGCTCTGGACAACATCCGTATAACACGGCGCTGATTGCCGCGATGATTGCCCATCACGGAGAAGCTAAAACCGAAGACTGGTTGCGCGGCGTGAAAGCTAACCTGGCCCGTAAAGCTACCGGCGGTGACCGCGATGTTGCCCGCGATATCCTCGGTGGAATTTGTGATATCGGTCTGGCTAACTCCTATTACGTCGGCCATATGAAAAATGCCAAAGAAGGCAGCGATGCTCGTCAATGGGGCGATGCCATCAAAGTCGTAAAACCAACCTTTGAGAATGGTGGTACACACGTCAATATCAGCGGCGCTGCCGTTGCCCGCTATGCGCCAAATAAAGCCGATGCCGTTAAGCTGATGGAGTATCTGGTTTCCGCGCCTGCCCAGCAGCAGTATGCGAAAGCGAACTTCGAATATCCGGTACTGAAAGGCGTAACGCTTGATCCGGTTATCAGCGCCACCATCGGTGAAATTGATGTCGATAAGACACCGTTAACCGAAATCGTGAAATATCGTAAACAAGCTAGCCTGCTGGTAGATAAAGTTGGATTCGATCAATAAACCTTTGCAGTTTCCAGCGTTACGCGGCCTGGTTTCCGGGCCGCAGTCATTATTCACGCCGTTGCATCTTGGCGCGCTGTGCGTGGCGCTTGGCGTCCTGACACCCATCATTGCGCTGATCTGGCAGGCTACCCAGGCCGATTTATCTCACTGGGATAATCTCCTGACGTGGGTGTTGCCTGCCGCGTTAAAAAACACCGTACTGTTGTTAGCGGGGGTCGCCGTGATGGTCGGCGTCATTGGTGTAGGTAGCGCATGGGCGGTGACGGCATGGGATTTTCCTGGCCGCAAAATTCTCAGTTGGGCGCTACTATTGCCGCTGGCGATGCCGACCTACATCGTCGCCTTTGCCTGGCTCGATCTGCTGCATCCGATTGGTCCCCTGCAAACCTTTATTCGTTTCTTACTGGGCTTTGACAGCCCACGACAGTTCCGCCTGCCAGATTTACGCTCTCTTTCTGGTGCAATAATTCTGCTCGGCTTAGTACTTTATCCTTACGTGTACCTGACCACACGCGCCATGTTTATCAGCCAGCCGGCTCATTTGCTGGAAGCCGCACGTACGCTGGGATGCAGCGCGACCGGAACTTTTTTTCGTGTTGCCCTCCCCATGGCACGTCCGGCCCTGGCCGTTGGCATCAGTCTGGCATTGCTGGAAACGCTTAACGACATCGGCGCATCGGAATTCCTTGGGGTACAGACGTTAACAGTTACCGTGTACACCACATGGATCTCGCGCTCCGATTTATCTTCAGCTGCGCAAATCGCCAGCATGATGCTGATGTTTATCTTCTTTATTCTGACGCTGGAATTTTATGGCCGCAGAAAACAGGGGTTCAGCAGCCGCAGTCTGCGGGAAATTCAACCCACGCGCGTGCAGGGTTGGCGCGGCTGGCTGCTTGGTGCCGTTATTTCGCTGCCGGTTGTGCTGGGTTTTCTGGCCCCGGTGCTGTTTTTAATGTGGGAAAGCGCCAAACGTATCGGCGATGACAACCTCCTTTCACCCTCGTTACTGTCAGCATTACAAAATACGCTCTTGCTCGCGGCGGGAACCACGCTGGTGGTGGTTTGTGTCAGTCTGTTGGTAGCCTGGAGCGCTCGCCATAGCGCTGCAGACAACGCGATGCCGGGGTTTCGCCGTGGCGTGATGCGTCTGGCCTCTTTAGGCTACGCGGTTCCCGGCACAATCCTGGCGATTGGTTTTTTAACGCCCGCCATGGCGGTTGACCGTTGGCTGGCTGACTTGCTGGATGTGCGTGGCCTACCGCTGATGTCAGCCGGGATCCTGCTGGTTATTTGCTGTGCTATGCGTTTCCAGGCGATTGCCATCGGCGCGCTGGATTCCGGTCTGGGACGCATTCCACCTTCGCTGGAGCAGGCTTCCCGGCTGTTGGGCGAGAATGGTGCGGGCACGTTTGCACGGGTTCATTTCCCTTTACTGCGCCCAGCCCTGGTGAGCAGCGCTCTGCTGGTTTTTGCCGACGCGATGAAAGAGCTACCCACAACATTACTTTTGCGTCCGGTTAACTTCGAAACGCTGGCAACATTGCTGTATGCGGAAGCCGCTCGTGGAACTTATGAAGAAGGTGCAATCGCCGCGCTAATGATTGTTTTAGCTGGCACGCTACCGGTTATTTTATTGGTGCGTCACCAAATGACTCGCCGGGGTTAAGAGAGTAACAATGTCAGAAATTGCATTACGCCTCCAGGATGTGCACGTTGCCTATGGCAACAGCCAGCAATCGGTACTGAATGGATTTTCAATGTCGGTACGCAAAGGGGAAATCGCCTGTCTGTTGGGTGCTTCAGGCTGCGGGAAAACCACGGTTCTACGCGCAGTTGCGGGGTTTGAACGACTGCGAAGCGGAGAGATCTATGTGTCCCAGCATCGTGTTGCCGCTCCCGGTGTTCATCTCCCGCCTGAAAAACGCCATGTCGGCATGGTTTTTCAGGAATATGCGCTATTTCCACATCTGACCGCGCACCAAAATGTCGCCTTTGGATTACGCCGCATGCCGCGTGAAGAGCAGCAGACCAGGGTGGCGGAACTGTTAAAAATGGTGGAGTTACATAGCCATGCCAGCCGCTATCCCCATGAACTTTCCGGCGGTCAACAGCAGCGCATCGCCCTTGCGCGTGCGCTGGCACCACATCCGGAAATCCTGTTACTGGATGAACCCTTTTCCAGCCTTGATAAGCGCACACGTGAGCGCCTTGGCAACGAAGTACGGGATATTTTGCGCGCTGCCGGGCAAACGGCACTGCTGGTTACCCACAGCGAGCATGAAGCGCAGCTAATGGCAGACCATATCGGCGTGGTAAAAATGGGCCAGTATCAAAAAAAAGCGCCCATCTTACCTGACGATAAACCTGGCCGCTTTGATATTAAAAATGCTGCTGAACCTGGCTGATGTTTATTGGCATGCCGGAGCGTCTTTCCAGCGCCTGATTCCCGCGGCTCACGTCCACGCCACTCCCGCTGATAAATGTGCGCAAAGCGGGAGTGATCGGCAAGGGAACCTTTCTGTCAGACTCGTACTCCGAACGATTTCGTGACAGCGGCTCATGCACTTCTACCCAGCGACTGCCGTCTGGCTCCAGGCTGTATTTTACCGGTCGGTCAATCAGTTGCACACGCGTTCCAACCGGCACCGTGTCAAACAGGTACTTAATATCGTCATTACGCAAACGGATGCAGCCCTGGCTCACCCGCAGACCAATACCAAAGTTAGCATTGGTACCGTGAATGGCATAAAGCCTGCCGATATAAATTGCATACAGACCCATCGGATTATCTGGTCCGGCAGGGACAAACGCCGGTAAGGTTTCCCCACGTGCGGCGTATTCACGGCGGGTATTCGGCGTCGGGGTCCAGCTCGGCGCTTCCTGCTTACGCTCAACCGCGGTCACCCAGTTACGCGGGGTTTCTCTCCCTGCCTGACCAATACCAATGGGTAAAACCTCTACCGTATTGCTGCCCGCGGGATAATAGTAAAGACGCATTTCGGCGACATTGATAACAATGCCTTCACGCACGGTATCCGGCAATATCAGTTGCTGCGGCACCACCAGCGTTGAGCCAGACTTAGGCAGAAAAACATCTACGCCGGGATTGGCCTCGAGCATATTGCTCAATCCCTGCCCGTACTGCGCGGCAAATGCCTCCAGCGGCTGGGTGTTTCCGGGCGGGACCGTTATCGTCAGCGGGGTACCTACCAGACGACTACCTTCTGGCGGCAGCGGATAACTCACCGCGTGTGCTACCTGACTTGCAAACAGCATGATGAGTGAACAAAGCAGTTTTACACGACGCATCTTTTACCTTTCCGTTGCCGCAGCCGATATCCAGTAATTATAGCTTTTATTATCACTTTTAGTGGGTTACAACTTCAATGCGCATAAAAAACCTCGCCAAGCGGCGAGGTTCATGGCTCACGTAACTATGCTTCTTTACCATCCGGTAGCACAATGTTGCTGGCGGCTAACTGCCCCATGTTGTGGTACATCGCGCAGGCTGCCTCAATAATCGGCATCGCCAGCGCGGCCCCGCTGCCTTCACCTAAACGCATCCCCATATTGAGGTACGGATCCAGCCCCAGATGCGCCAACGCAGTGCGAGCCCCCTTCTCAGCAGAGAAATGTGACGGAATCAGATAGGGTTTAATCTGCGGTGCGATCTGGCAGGCCGCCAGCGCAGCAGAGTATGAAAGAAAACCATCCAGCACGACCGGCAGCCCACAGGAGGCCGCGCCAAGCATCACCCCCGCCATGCCCACCAGATCAAACCCGCCCACTTTAGCCAGTACATCGATACCGTCATTACGATCCGGTTGATTGACGGCAATGGCTCGCCGCACAACCTCAACTTTATTGCCTACTCTTGAAAGCGGCAGGTTAGCGCCAATGCCTACCACATCCTCGGCATCGCTGCCGGTCAGCACGCTGACGATAGCCGCCGCAGGCGTGGTATTTGCCATACCGAGTTCACCCACGCCAAACAGCGTTACGCCCTCTTTCGCCAGTTCATGGGTATAGCGGATAACTTCCAGCAGCAGTTCCTCGGCCTGCGAACGGCTCATTGCCGGGCCCTGGGCAATATTGCCGCAGCCGCGCGCGACGCGCATATTCACCACGCCGGGGATAAGCTCCGCATCAATCCCGACGTCAATGACATGCACCTTTGCTCCAGCCTGAGCGGCCAGAACGCAAACGCCGGTCGTGCCACGCGTCATATTGGCGGCCTGAATAGCCGTAACCACTTTAGGCGAAACGGCAACCCCTTCATCCCAGACGCCGTGATCGGCGCACATCACCAACATCGCTTTGCCGTTCACATGCGGTGCGCCTTTCAGGCCAGGCATACCAGCCAGTTGCACGGCGAGCGATTCGAGGCGACCCAGACTGCCCGGCGGCTTTAGTAAGCCATCAATATGCTGCTGAGCACGCAGCATCGCGGCACTGTCAGGTGAAGGAATCGCGTGGAGTAAAGAGGTTAAAGTCTGCATAAGGGTTCCAGTATGTTGGCTGACTCAAAGCAGAGCCAGCAAGAATATTAACTCGCCAAGTTCAATGGCTGCGCCCAGCGTATCGCCGGTTTGCCCACCCAACGTACGTTTTAATAACTGCCCAAGAATGAAAATCGCCACCATCGTGACAACCAGCGCCGCCACGCCCCGCATACCCGGAAGCAGCACGGCGGCCAGGATCGCCGCCAACCCCAGCGTGACGGCGGTTTGACGCCCGGTAATTTTGCCGATGAAGACATTACCCAGCCCTTCTTCGCGGGCGTAGCGATGTCGATACATCAGCAAAACAGCGGTACCCCGCCCGGCGACACATGCCGCAGCCAGCGCCGCCAGCATTGGCGTGCCACGTAAAGCCAGTTCGCTCACCACCAGCACTTTGGCCAGCAAAACGAAAATTAACGCCAGCCCGCCATGGGTTCCCAGACGGCTGTCGCGCATGATTTCCAGCATCCGTTCGCGTCGACGGGCAGAAAAAATACCGTCACAGGTATCCGCCAGGCCGTCCAGATGAAAACCTCCGGTCAACAACGCCAGCGTCAATACGGCAAACAAGGCTGCCAGTGGAATACCACACCAGGGCTGCAGCGCCATAAAGACCAGCCCCGTTAACCCGCCCAGCACCACGCCTATCAGGGGGAACATCACGATACCGCGCGAATAGTGCTCGAAATCCAGTCCTTGCGACCAGCGAGCAGGAACGGGCAAGCGGCTGATGAAAGACAGCATTGCCCAGAACAACTTACTCATTTAATTTTGACTCCAATTCCTGATACCACCAGCCACACCTCATCAGCTGCCGTCGCCAGTCGCTGGTTCACGCGTCCTGCAATATCGCGAAAATGACGGGCCAGACGGTTTTCCGGAACAATCCCCATTCCGACTTCGTTAGTCACCAGTACGACCGTTGCCGGACAGCGCTGACAGGCAGCAATTAGCGAACGGATCTCATCCTCGATGGACTGCTCCATCGCCGCGTAATCCCAGCTATCCGGGTCGCTGTCACCACCCAGCGCAAACAGCAGATTGGTTACCATGGTGGTGATACACTCCAGCAAAATGGCTTCCTGAGGATCGTTTGCTGCCGTTATCAGTTCATCGAGATGTTGCCAGCGCTCGGCAGTACGCCAGTGCGCGGGGCGTCCATCACGATGGTGCTGAATTCGCGCCGCCATCTCCTCATCAAAAATCTGCGAAGTCGCGATATACAGAACGTTTGGGGAATCAGCGATCAGCGCTTCCGCATGCCGACTCTTGCCGCTTCGTGCGCCGCCCGTAACCAGAATCATCATACGGGCTCCTGATGTTGCTGCATGATGGTATAAATTTTCTCAATATCGATGTGTTGTCGCATCGCATCCGCCAGCAGATCAAACTGCTGCGATTTATATTGCGCGTAATGGAAGGTGGAATCCAGCGGTGCTAACCCTTTGCGTACACGCAGGCCATTCACCAACGCACGGGTAAATGCATCGCTGTCGAACAGTCCGTGAAGATAGGTACCGAAGGCCAGGCCATCCGGCGTTACCGCGCCGTCAGCGACATTGCCGTCTTCTTTGCGCAGTGTCATTACCGACTGGCATGCTTCGGATAATACCGTTTCGCCCATATGGATTTCATAACCGCGAACGGATAATCCCGCCGTGCCCGCCAGCCAGTCAGGCAGCGATGAGGACATTTGTCCCTCAACCAGGGTCGTGGTTTTGTGCTGGGCAAAATGGGTCACCGTATTAAGCAAGCCCAGACCCGGCAGCGTACCGAGCCCTGATTCCACCTCATCAATGATGGTGTCGCCGAGCATTTGGTAGCCACCGCAAATCCCCACCACCGGAACGTTATTACGATGCAATTGCACGACGCCATGCGCCATTCCGCTTTCACGCAGCCAGACCAGATCGCCCAGCGTGTTTTTGCTGCCTGGCAGAATCACCAGATCGGCCCCCGCCAGTTCTTCAGGCTGGCGAACATAGCGCACGCGCACGTCCGACTGTGCCGCAAGCGCATTGAAATCAGTGAAGTTTGAAATGTGCGGAAGTTGAACAACGGCGATATCGATGTCGCGTTTATCAGTACGCAGATACTTGCCCTTTTGCAGCGCCACGCCATCTTCGTCTTCCAGATCAACATCCAGCCATGGCATGACGCCCAGCACCGGAACGCCGGTCAGCGCTTCAATTTGCTCGATACCGGAGTACAGCAGCGCCACATCACCGCGAAATTTATTGATGATAACCCCTTTTACCCTGGCGCGTTCATGGTCATGCAGTAGCGCCAGCGTGCCGTAAATAGAGGCAAACACGCCGCCACGATCGATATCTGCCACCAAAACGACAGGGCACTGCGCCATCTCAGCCATGCCCATATTGACGATATCGCGATCGCGCAGGTTAATCTCAGCGGGGCTTCCCGCGCCTTCCAGCACCAGCACATCGAACTCCTGCGCCAGGCTGTTATACACTGACAGGATCTGCTCCCGCAGGCGTGGCTTATACTCGTGGTAACTCACCGCATCCATATCGGTCGCTACTTTACCCATCAGCACAACCTGCGCTTTACGATCGCTGGTTGGCTTAAGCAGCACCGGATTCATACGCACATCCGGCGTAATACCGGCGGCTTCCGCCTGAAAAATTTGCGCGCGGCCCATCTCTTTACCCTCTGGCGTAATGCCCGAGTTCAGCGCCATATTCTGCGATTTGAACGGCGCGGTACGCAGTCCGTCCTGATAAAAAATACGACACAGCCCGGCGACCAACACGCTTTTACCCACATCAGATGCCGTTCCCTGCAACATTATTGCCTGCGTCATGACGCCTCCTTCAGTGCGTTCTCTCGCATACGACTAAAAAATTCAGCCTCTGTTTTACACAGCGGGAAACCCAGCTCAGTATGCAGCTTCACCAGCCAGGGCTGAGTCAATCCAGCTTGTTCAATAAGATCCGTCCGGGTGAAAACCTCACCCGGCGTGCCGTGCGTCAGCACTTCGCCCCGGCGTAAAACGTAAACTGCATCGCTGACCTCATAGATAAGATCGATATCATGGCTGGAGATTACGACGTGGTTTCCTTGCGCAACGATGCGTTTGATTATCTCAATCATCTGCGTGCGGCCTGATGGGTCAAGGCCTGCAGTGGGTTCATCCAGTAGCAGATATTGCGCCTGCAACACCAGCGCACCAGCAATCGCCACGCGTTTTTTTTGCCCGTGGCTTAAACACTGAATCGGCTGATGGCGAAAATGCTGGGCATCAACCAGCGTTAGCGCATCCTCCACCCGGCGTGAGATCTCAGCTTCATCCACCCCAAGGTTGCGCAGGCTAAAGGCGATATCGCTGTCGATATCGGTATAAAAGATTTGCTGATCGGGATCCTGAAATACGGTTGCCACCTGCTGACGCAGCGCCAGCAGGCCGCGCTTGCTATAATCCAGCGGTTTACCCTGCCACATCACCGCGCCTTGCTGCGGTCGCAATAACCCGCTCAGATTCATAAACAGCGTGGATTTCCCGCAGCCATTGGCCCCTACCAGCCCGGTGACGGCATGCGTAGAAAAGTCCAGCGTTAGCCCTTTGAGGATCGGGTCATCCTGATAGCGAAACCAAAGCGCTGAAGTGGCAAGCATACTTTTCCTTACAGGTGAAAATCACCTTGATACAGTTTGATATCCAGGGTGGTGGTCATTTGCTGGTAGCGGATCAACACACGGGTAAATAACAGTCCCACCAGCATCGCCAGCGAGCGGTAGCCCAACGGCAAGCTACGATAACCAAAACGCAGCGTTTGTGCGCGATGAATAGCCAGCGCCTCATCTAACAGGATAAAAATAAACCGCCAGGTCAGCAGGATCTGTTCAGTCAGCAGGCGAGGAACGTGTGCGCGTTTGAGTAAAATAATCAACTGCGGAAACGGCAGATTCAGCACTAACCAGAAGGTTGCCGCCAGCGCTGCAAGGCTGCGCCAGAAGGTTTCATTGGCAGTGACCAGGCCTGGCGCGCTCACGCCTAACCAATAGCTTCCTACGGGGATACTGGCCAGCAGGGTTTGCGGATCGCGGCTAAAACTAAACAGGATAGTTACGACGCCGACCGTCAGGAAACCAAACGGCAACGCCATCCAGCGGCACCAGCGCCAGAAGGAAATACGCAGCAGCCAGCAGCTCAGCGCGGCAATCAGTAACAGCTCGATACCCTGCCCCAACGGGGGCAGGGTAAACGCCAGAATCATCATCATCAGCCAAAGCAGAAATTTCCGCACCGGCGAGACATGAAACCAGCGGCTTTGATAGCTAAGCCTGTCAAGCCCGGTCATCACGGCGTTGTCTGCCCTTGGTGTAACCCAGAATGTAGAAAATTACGGCTGCGCCCAGCGACCCCTGGAGCGTAAACAGCAGGCTTTCAATTTCGCCACTTGCCGGTTCGTACAACGGCTGGAACCACGGCTCATAATACGGGGCGATAGCCTGAATCTGGCTTTCCGCCTCACCGTCTGAACCACCGTACTCTCCACCGTGGTTGATAAAGAACGGCATGATCACCAGCGCCACCACCATGCCTAACAAAATCAGCGTCTTTTTCATCGTTAATGTCCTTGTGCGGTTATCAACTGTCGTTTGGTTAGCTGGTCATAAATCATTACGGTGAGCAGACCTTCCGCAATCGCGATTGGGATCTGCGTCAGGCAGAAAATGCCCATGAATTTCACAATCGACCCCACTGCGCCAGCGGACGGATCCGGGAACGCAACGCCCAACTGAACAGAAGTAACAAAATAGGTGACGAGATCCGCCAACATGGCACACAGGAAGACGCAGACATCCCGGCGCAGCCCCGCGCGGCAGGCCATTTTCCACACCATGTAACCCACTACCGGGCCAATCACCGCCATCGACATGCCGTTGGCCCCGAGCGTCGTTAAACCGCCGTGCGCCAGCAGCAAGGCCTGGAACAGCAGGACTATCGCACCGAGAATAGCGACCACACCCGGTCCGAACAGGATAACCGCCAGGCCGACACCGGTCGGATGCGAGCAGCTTCCAGTAACGGAAGGAATTTTCAGCGCCGACAGCACAAAAATAAACGCGCCGCACAGGGCCAATAACACTTTCTGGTGACTGTCTTCCTGTACGATTTGACGCAAGCGCACTAATCCGTACCACAGGCAAGGTAAAAACAGCAGCCACCATGCCAGCGCCCACATTGGCGGCAAGAAGCCTTCCATAATGTGCATGGCGAACGCTTGCTCAGGAACAATCATCAGTAATAGCGCCGCAGCCAACCCGCTGAAAGACAGCTGTTTTAGCTGTTGTTCAAGCTTCATTGTGCATACTCCCACTGTTTATTAACCAGAATGGTCGAGAAATAAGGCAGCGGCTGGTCGTCGCTGACTTCGTTGAGATGACGCCAGCACTGCTCACCAGGCAGCGTGGCTTCAGACATCATCAATGCACAATTCAACAAGCCCTCTTGTTGCAGTAATGCTTTGATGCGCGCAAAACGTCCGTACACCTTCATCAGTACCAGGCTGTCATGCTGCTTTAGCGCCTGCTGGATTTCCGCTTCCGGCGCGGTACAGGAGACCACCGCCAGCGACTGTTGCTCCATAGCGAGCGGCGTTTTTGAACGCGCGGCAATCGCGGCGAAAGAGGTCACGCCCGGAACGATTTCCAACCAGTCAGGACAGCCAATACGCTGGAGTAAAAAGACCCAGGTACTGAACAGCATGGCATCACCAAGGGTAATAAAACCAACCTGTTTACCGGCCTCCACTTCCTGAACCAGCGCGGCAGCAACCTCATCCCATACCGCCTCTTTTTCTGCGCTGTCGGCACTCATTGGAAAATGGCAACAGCGGACTTCGGTCTGCTCGCCTATATACTCCCGCACGATTGACAGCGCCAGGCTATCGCCGCCTTTCCGCCCGGCAGGCGCATAGAGAATATCGAGCCGACCCAGCGTGCGTGCGGCGCGCACGGTGATGAGATCGGAAGCGCCTGGCCCGGTGCTTAATGCGTACAGTTTTCCGCTCATGCCGCTTCCTCCAGCGCCACATTCAGCGCCTGCTGTAAATGCGCCACAAACATGGCGCGCACCGCCGGATTCTCACCCAACCCACTGAGCCACGGCGTAGCCCGTATCCCGGCCGCATTAAACAATGTCTTCCACGAATCGTCTTCGTCGGAGGCCATATCATTGATGGCATGGTCGCCAGCAACTAACATCAGCGGCATCAGATGCACCGCCGTCACCCCTTCCTGAGACAAACTCTCAATTAACACATCTACTTCTGGGTAGCTTTCCACCGCCCCGACCCGCGCCGGGTAGCGCTGCGCCGTCATCATATGGTCGAGACAGGCATAAGCGGCAAAGGCATGATGGCTGGCGCCGTGCCCCATAAACACCACTTTTTCCTTTTCGCCAAGCGGCGGCATCTGCTGTTGCAGCGCCAGCATCAGCTGGGCGTAATCTTCATGGCTGCTCAGCAGCGGTACGCCGAGCGTCAGGCGAGAAAACAGCGGACGCATACTTTGCACTTCGCGGACAATTTTTTCGTATTCATCGCCGTTGATGATGTGCAGTGACTGAATAGCCACATCCTGATACCCCTGCTCCGCCAGCTTTTGCAGCGCCTGCAGCGGCGTGTCGATATCAATGCCATCACGCTGCTTGAGCTTGCGGATAATCATCCCAGAGGTAAACGCCCGAAACAGGTCACGATCCGGGCAACTGGCCGCGAGATCGCGCTCACAGGCCACAATATTTTTCTCACAAGTGTCGTGATAGCTGGTGCCAAAGCTGACCACCAGAAGCGCCTTTTTCATCTCTAACTCCTTAAGCAGCGGCCAGCCAGCGCGTTAAACGCGCCCCAAATGCGGCCTGACTTTCCAGTAACTCTTCTCCCGTCACCAACGGTGCCGGACGTGTAATCACGATGCAGGGGATACCGGCATCCAGACAGGGTTGAACTTTTTCCTGATAACCACCTTCCGCACCGGATGCTTTGGTGATCACCACATCAGCCTGACACTGACGATAAAACGCGGCGTTGAACTCGGTGCTAAACGGTCCGCACAAGGCGAAGATCTCACCGACGCCAAAGCCCAGATCAGCGCATTGCTGAATGACCTCAGGTACAGGCAGAACGCGCGCCAGCAGCGTTTTTTCAGGCAACCCTTCGCGCCAGATGGCCAGATCTTTACTGCCGGTGGTGAGCAACACGCGTTTACCGAAGCGTCGCGCCACCTCGCAGGCTTGCTGAATACTCTGCACGGTATGCAGATGCGGGTGGGTTAAACCACTCAACTGTTCAGGACGCTGATAGCGGCTCAGCAGTACGCCCGCGGCTTCACAAGCGCTCATGATGTTGCGGCTCACCACCTCGGCATACGGATGCGAGGCGTCGATCACCCAGCGCGTCCGATTTTCCTGCAGCCAGGCTATCATTTGCTCGCGTTCCAGACGTCCGCAGCGCACCTGACCTTTGATGTCTCCCGCCAGCTGCTTCCCCGTCGGGGTCGCAACTGACAGGGTGTAGGCCACGTTTGCCGCATCCAGTTGCTGGCACAGCATGCGCGCATCGCTGGTACCGCCCATGACCAACACGTCACCGTAATTCACAGCACATAACCTCGTGGCGTGATCATCAGGCCGTCCTGCACGTAGGTTGTTTTGTTGCCAACGATCACCAGACTGGTCATATCAACCGGCTCAAAGTCCATTTCACCCAAGGTGGTCAACCATTTTTCCTGCTTTTTACGTCCGGCTGACTTCACAATACCGACCGGCGTTTGCGCGCTCTTGCTGGCTGAAAGCAGCTCAAATGCGCGCGCCAGATGTCCTTCGCGACCCCGGCTGCGCGGGTTGTAGAAACAGATGACAAAGTCGGCTTCGCCAGCAGCAACGATGCGTTTTTCGATAACCGGCCATGGCGTTAGCAGATCGCTTAAGCTGATGTGGCAGAAGTCGTGCATCAACGGTGCGCCCAGCAAGGAAGCAGCGGCAATACTGGCGGTCATGCCAGGTATAAGCCTGACCTCAACGTCCAGTTTTTGCTTACTGACCAGCTCAAGCACCAGCCCAGCCATACCGTAAATTCCCGCGTCACCGCTGCTGATGAGTGCCACATTGTGACCCGCCTGCGCCAGTTCGATCGCCGCCTGACAGCGTTCAATCTCTTTGCACATTCCGGTTTTGATCACCTGCTTATCGCCTGTAAAGGCCTTTACCAGATGGGTGTAGGTTTTATAGCCAACGATAATTTCCGCTGCCTGCAAAGCTTCAACGGCTTCCATGGTCATCATTGCCTGCGAGCCAGGGCCAATTCCAATTACGCTTAACATCAGTGTGAAACTCCCAAAGTGATAGTGACGCCCTGTTCTCGCAGGGTCTCGCCTAACAGTTGTCCGTGGCTCAGCAGCCAGGCTGCAGGACCAGAAACGCTTCCTGTCCCCACCGTTTTGCGAACAAACGATGAGGCCGGAAAACGGTGCTCATGCTCACGCAGCGCGTCAGCGGTAAAGGTTTCGAAAGGCACGCGGCAGCACGAAGCCAGTTGGATGAGTCCCTGCTCATCTTTTTTCAGCGTGATACTGCCAATGGCTTTTAGTGCCAACGGATCGAGCTGCTGGGCTTCAAGTTGGCGGGCAAGCAGCGCAGCCAGCAGCGGGAACGGTGTGTCGCGGCGACAACCAATTCCAGCCACAACCCGCTGCGGCACCAGCTTCCAGTGCGGAACAGGCAGATCGGGTAAATTGGTGCGTAAGGTGATACACACCAGCGCATCCAGTTCGGGAAGCTGATTGAGATCGGTTACCGTGATAAAACCACGGCGATCACAATGGCTGACATCCTGGGTCAGTTCGTCATCCCACCACAGGCCAACCCGTTTGTTGCTGACCAGCATCTGATTAACGATCTTCACCGCCGAACGGAAATCGCTCATCCGCGCATTCAACTGGAATGCCAGTGTATCCAGGGCCGCCATATCGTTGACATCCGTCGCCGTGGTGATTACCGGGTCGGCCCCCAACATGCCTGCCAGATAACGCGCCAGCGCATTCGCGCCCCCCGCGTGACCGGAAAGCAGACTGATGACATGCTGGGCACGTTCATCAATGACCACCACCGCCGGATCGCAAAATTTATCGTTGACCAGCGGAGCCAGCACGCGAACCGCAATGCCGGTCGCCCCGATAAAAATCAGCGCCGAGTAGTTCATAAACGCATCACGGGCGGTATTGGCAAAGCCGTTTTCAAAGGGAATAAACCCCTCCTCCAGCAGCTTTTCACTGGTAAAACAGGTGACCGGCAGCATAGCCGCCAGACGTTTCGCCAGCACAACGCCACCTGGCGTCAGGCAAAAAAGCGCAATTGACTCAGGCTTTACGGTATTCATGGCTAAAGTCCGCCGCATAGAGTTTGGAGTAGTGATACTCCGAGCCCAGGAAATTACCGACCAGAATCAGGGCCGTTTTGCGGATGCCCGCATCGCGCACCTTGTCGCCAATATCCGCAAGGGTACCGCGCACGGTCTGGCTTTCCGGCCAGGTCGCTTTGTAGATCACCGCCACTGGCGTGGTCGCCGGATAACCGCCTTCAATTAAACGCTCGGCCACCCGATGAATACGCTGGACGGACAGATAAATCGCCATAGATGTCTGGTGACTGGCAAACGACTCCAGCTGTTCGCGCTCGGGGACCGGCGTGCGCCCTTCCAGACGGGTAATGATCAGGCTTTGTGAGACTTCAGGCACGGTGTACTCCACGCCGAGTTCTGCCGCCGCACCGAGGAAGGCGCTGACGCCGGGCACCACCTGCCAGTCGATCCCGCGTTTGGTCAGTTCCTCGCCCTGCTCGCGGACGGAACCGTACAGTGAGACATCGCCAGTTTGCAGACGCACCACGGTCTTGCCAGCCTTCACGCCAGCTTCCATCAGATCGAGGATCTGCTCCAGATGCAGTTCAGCGCTGTCGTGGCATTCAGCATCGGCGGGACAATATTCCAGCAGTTCGGTGTTAATCAGCGATCCAGCGTAGATAACCACCTGCGCCTGTTGTAGCAAACGGTAACCTTTGAGGGTAATCAGCTCGCGATCGCCAGGACCTGCGCCAACGAACCACACGCTACGGGGATCAAAAATCTCAGACATGGTTTCCTTCCTTCTGACAGGCGATAACAAATACGGGGTTATTCGGTTTGAAATAATGACCACTGCCAAGCGTGGTAAGCGAGGAAACCTGTAGCTGCAGGCAATCCACTCCCTGTACGCCCAGATGGTCCAGATGAACCAACGCGGTGTTGAGGTTTTCCTGGAGGATAAACGTCATGACCAGCCGCCCGGCGGGATGCAGTTGACGCATCGACCAGTCAATGAGATCGGTCAGATGCCCACCGCTGCCACCCATAAAAATGGCATCGGCTTTTTCGGCGATGGTCATTGGCGCAACGCCGGGAAAAATGTCGATATTTGCGCAGGCAAAATGCTGGCGATTTTCATCCAGCAACCTGAGCGCCGCCGGGTTACGTTCGATTGCCGTCACGCGCAATCCGGGATATTGCAGCGCCGCTTCTATCGACACGCTGCCGGTTCCCGCCCCAATATCAATCAGGTGACTGGCACGGTGTAATTCAAGTTTTGAGAGGGCAAGTGCGCGTACCGCTTCTTTGGTCATCGGCACCTTTTCTCCACGCAGAAACAGCTCATCTTTCATCAAGGATCACCACTGCATTCATGTCATAGTCGGCGTTAATTTCACTCACAGGCAGGACATGGATCCGCTCGTTTTCCATCGCCAGGTTTTCGCCAATGACCATCCAGCGATGTCCCTTGCCTCGAGTGATTAGCTCCTGTGCGATTTCACGTGGGCCGCACAACGCATCTGTTACCATCCCCACCTTGTTATGTCGGGCCAGCTCATCGAAACAGACGCTGCGCCCGTGGCTACTGGTCAGCCACATATCGTTCATATCGATACCGGACTGCGCGCACAGATACTGCACCGCGCTAATACCGGGAATTATGCGTACCTGCCCAATGCCAAAATGCGCCACCATGCGCGTCCCAATGCCGTAAAACAGCGGATCGCCAGACGCCAGCACGACGACATGCTTATCCTGGTGCGCAGTTACCCAGTTCAGGAGCTCCGCAATATTGGCGCCAAGAGCAAACCGTTCACCGGTAAAATCCGGGAATTGCTGCAAATGCCGCTTTCCGCCGACCAGCACATCAGCCGTTGCGACCGCTTCACGCGCCGCAGGTGTCATCAAATGCAAACCCGCGGGTCCCATTCCCACAACGGTTAACATTGCATCTCCTCAGCAATTTCAGCGATCGGGCGATTACTGCCAAGCACCTGATTGTCAAACGAGAACATGATGGCGTCGCAGGTCGGGGGATTTTTGGTAAAGCGCAATGTTTGCAGAACGCGCATGCAGATACGCTCCGCCAGATGGTTATAAATATGCTGAAAGCCGTACGCGTCGATGTGTTCCATCGCCGCTTCGGTAGTATCGCAGTCGCTGACCAGCCTCAGCAGTTCCAGCGGTGCGCCAAGCAACGCGAGATGGGCCACCAGCGTTTCCATGCGCGCATCGGCAATATGGCTGTGGGTATGGAAGATCCCCGCCGCGATTTTGATAAGTTTCCCGGGATGTCCCACCAGCACGATTTGCCGAAATCCCAGACGGACGGCTTCTTCAATCATGTAGCCGACAAAGTTGCTCATGGTGACCACAACCTGGGTGTCGATGCCCATCTGTTCGCGAACAAAACGTTCACCGTGGTTTCCAGGCACCAGAACCACGCGATCCAGACCCGCCGCGCGTTTAATTTCCAGCTCCAGCGACAGAGAACGCTTCCAGCTTTCTTCCGACATTGGCGTGACGATACCCGTGGTGCCAATAATCGAAATACCACCCAGAATGCCAAGGCGCGAGTTGTAGGTTTTTTGCGCCCGCTCTTCGCCTTCCGGCGCGAAGATTTCAATCTGCGCCCCACGATTTGGACCAATCGCTTCACGTACCGCCGACTCAATGGTCTGGCGAGGTGTGCGGTTAATCGCCGAACTCCCCACCGGTAGACCGATCCCTTTGCGGGTAACCGTACCGACCCCTTCACCGCCCTGTAAGGCGATCACGCCACTATCATCTAACGTCACGCGGGCAAAAATCAGCATCCCATGCGTGGCATCGACATCATCGCCACCGTCTTTACGGATCGCGGCTATCGCCTGCTGCCCTTCGATATGCGGCGATTCGACGTTCAGGCACAGCGTCACCCCGGAAGGCGTCACGATGGAAACCTGATGGATCAGGTGCTGGCGCAATACCATCAGCGCCGCCACTTTTGCAGCCGCCGTCGCGCACGATCCCGTGGTATATCCTTTACGCAGCGCTTTACCGTTGTGCCACACAGGTGTATCGAAGGCCTCGCTCATCGCGCCCCCTGCATGTGATAAAGCATGGCGTTGACGATAGCAGCGGCGACGTTACTTCCCCCTTTACGTCCTAACGCAGCAATGGCCGGGAGGTTGCTTTGGGTCAGTGCATCTTTCGACTCCTCAGCACCCACGAACCCGACCGGTACACCCACCACACCGCTGACGGCAACATCATGCTCAAGCAGACGGAACAGCGCTGTCGGCGCATTGCCAAAGACAAACAGCTTTTCCCCCTCTTCTTTCACCGCAATATCGACAGCCGCCATTGAACGGGTGATCCCCTGCTCTTTTGCCGTTCGTACGACCCGTGGATCGCTGATATAGCAGCGGCACTCACCGCCAAATTTTGCCAGCAGCGTTTTATTGATCCCGGAAAGGGCCATCGTGGTATCGGTATAAATTACGCTCGAACGGCTAAGCGCCGCGCAGAACTGCTCCAGCACATCACTGGAAAACCACAGAATGTCCAGCCAGTCGAAATCCGCGGTGGTGTGAATGACCCGCTTGATAATGGCTTCATGCAACGGACTGGCAAACTGATAGTCCGGACGGGTTTCACGGATAATCTCGCCAATAATGTCGAAACTTTTGGCCTCAATAGCCTGGGGTTGCTGGATATATTGCATAGTGTTGTCCTCAGGCTACACCGACCAGCAGCCACCGCAGCGCGATAAACAGCGCCAGTGCCAGCGTCGATGCCACCCACATCAATCGAATCGTATGGGAAATGTCGTCTACCGAAATGTCGCGTTGCGCATCACCAATCCACGGTTTCTCAACGCGCTCGCCAAAGTAGTCATTAGGGCCACCCAGACGAATACCTAATGCCCCGGCAACGGAGGCCTCCGACCACGCGCAGTTTGGGCTACTGTGGTTGTAGCGATCGCGCCAGCCGATCTGCAAAGCACGCGAGCCGTCCTGACGGCATAAAAATGCAGCCGCGCCCAGCAACAGCCAGCTCAGTCTCGCAGGAATATAATTTGCGACATCATCCAGACGCGCGCTGACCATACCGATAGCGCGGTATTTTTCATGTTTGTAACCCACCATGGAGTCAAGGGTATTTACCGCTTTGTAGGCCATCGCCATAGGCGCGCCACCGAGAAGAAGGAAAAACAGCGGCGCGATGATGCCGTCAACGGTGTTTTCGGCCACGGTTTCCACCACGGCGCGATTGATCTGCTGAGGTTGTAATTGCGAGGTATCGCGCCCCACGATCCATGACAGTTTTTCCCGACTTGCTGCAAGGTTACCGGCACGTAGCGGGCGTTCAACATCCTGCGCGGCGTTCGCCAGACAGCGCCCCGCCAGCACGGTAAAGATCATCCAAACCTCTACCACCCAACCAAGCCAGGGATGAATAGATTGCGCCAGCACCAGTACGCCCCAGGAGACAGTCCAGGTCAGGCCAACCACCACTACCCACATCGCCGCGCCACCAATACGCAACGCACGATCGCTATGGCAATAACGCCGGATAATTCGCTGCACCGCAGAAATCAGATTGCCAATCCAGCGCACCGGATGCGGCCAGTTCTGCGGATCGCCGATAATAAAATCAAGCAGCCAGGCAACACACCACGCAAGGATTGTCATAGCGCATTCCTCGCGGCTGCCAACCAATGGTTAAGCATCTGCGGACGTTGGGCAAAATGAACGTGCAGGTAGCTGGCGAAGGTGTTTCCGACCTGCCAGCCGCCGGACCAGGCCTGCAGCGTTTTGCCATCGCGCATTTTGCGACAGTGCATCACCGCAGGTGTCTCAGGAGTGAAATCGGAATAGTGGAATTCATGTCCACGCAGCACTTCGTCTTTTGCGGCTAATAAGGTTTGCTGTGCGGCCTGCGCTTCACAGTAACCAAATCGGGTCAGACGTTTCCCCATTTTGCTATGACCGGGAATGATATCCGCCATCAGCCAGCGATCACCGTGGCTGTCCTCCAGCGAACTGCCGAGATACATCAGCCCGCCACACTCGGCATAAATCGCGACGCCGCGCTGATGGGCGGCTCGCAATTGCTTCAGCATCGAGACATTGCGGGCCAGCGCCGCAGCATGTAACTCAGGGTATCCGCCCCCCAGCCAGATCATCTGACAATCGGGTAAACAGGTGTCGTGCAACGGACTAAAACGGACAATCTTCAGCCCAGTGCGTTCAAGCAAAGTGATATTGTCCGGGTAATAAAAGTTGAACGCTTCATCATCAGCGATAGCAAGCGTTAACCCTTCTCCGGCGTCAGGAGCGGGAAGCGCAGGCCATTCACCCGCAGGAAGGGTGTTTAGCTGGCTTAATTTCAGTAGAGCATCAATATCCAGCGTCTGCTCCAGCGTCGCGGCAAAGGCCTGCCACGGCTGCTGATTGATAACAGACTCACGTGCAGTAACCAGTCCCAGATGACGCTCTGGAAGCGCAACGCCTTCCATACGGGGAACGTAGCCTAATACAGGAACGGAACAGTAACGCTCAATCGCCACCTTCAGCAGCTGATAATGCGTTTCGCTGTTGACCCGATTAACGATCACCCCGGCGATGTTCAGCGTGGGATCAAAATGCTGAAAACCCATTACCGTTGCGGCTATCGAGGTGGAAACAGCTTTACCATCAACCAGTAAGATGACCGGGCAACCTAACTGTTTGGCCATCGCGGCGGTACTGCAGTAGTTCGGGTCGGTACCATAACCGTCATACAACCCCATCACGCCTTCAATCACGGCGATATCGGCATGTTGCATCTGCTCGCGGAATAACGCATTGAGAGTGGAAGCGGGAAGCATGAAGCTATCAAGATTGCGGGAAGCGGTACCGCATACCGCTGTATGCCAGCCGGTATCAAGGTAATCAGGCCCCACTTTGCAAGGCTGGACGCGTAAACCGCGTTTTTTCAACAAGCTCAACAAGCCCAGCGTCACCGTGGTTTTACCACAGCCGCTTCCGGTACCTGCAAGAACAAATGCGTGAAAATTGGCCGCCATACCCTGATCCTGTTCAGGGTGGTAGGGGTGTAGAGATACCCAGTCTCTCGACTGTATGCATCTGAACCACCCACTTCCCACCGAAGTTGTTGGTAGTCACTGACAGGCAGGTCTTCTGGCTTAGCGTCATCCTCACCCGTCCTTCCCAATCTTGCGATCAGTGGTCCATACGGGGTCGTCAGCATCACAGCAGCGGGGGCTGCGGGGGATTCTCACCCCCTTCCCTACCACAAATGTGGCAAACCTGTCAGTTCAAGAGCCGTAATTAAGCTCCCTGTTATGAGGTAAATTCACGACCTCATGACAATAATTCAATTTAATATCTTACTGGGTTCATTCAGCCAATTTTCTGGCGTAAACCCACTTATTCATAATGTTCACATTTTGAATGAAAGTATCTGCAAAGAATAAAGAAAGTCATGCACACAGACACTGTATCTCATCACAAAAATAAAAACTGGTGCAGTTTATCCCTCTAATACTATTATTTTGTTGCGCTATGACAATTTATTGACTGCTGTTGTTACTTTTCATTTTATAGTGACTGACATAGCGCCCTATATCAAAAATCGGCAATAGCAAAATATTGCTATTTAAGCGGACTCACCGCGTGAAATGACATTTATTTGCTGGCGAAATGCCTGTGGCGTAACCTGATACGTCTGACGGAATACTTTGCAGAAATAACTGGTTTGTGAAAAGCCTAAATTACGCGCAATGCTGGCTATGCTCCAGTCACTATGACAGAGCAACTCTTTGGCACTCGCCATTCGCTGTTGATTTACCCAGGCGTTAAACCCGATACCCTGATATTTTTTGAACAATTTACTGAAATAGTAAGGGCTAAGGTAAACATGAGACGCAACATCCTCCAGGCGTAACTCATCTGACAAATGCGCATCAATATAGCGCAGAGCTTTTTTCATTTTGCTGTCGTGAGGATTCGGTGTTCGGTTAGCGCGTACCGGCTCTGCTTGCTGTGGGTTATCCTTGATAACCACAAAATTAAGTTGTTTCTTAAGACAATTTTCTACGATGAGCTTTAGCAGGTCCGCCGAGGCGATGACTCGCGAATAGTCCATCTCCGGCACATTACGAAATTCACTTAGCAGCTCGGGATCGGCTTGCCAGCGGTCATCGACGTTCAGGATATCAACCAGGCCAACATCGTTACTTAAACGCACCTGGCCACACAATACAAACCCAACCAGGTGACCCGCTATGACCAGCGGAATTGAGAAGTCGGTAAGCCCCGCGTGGCAGCGATAGATGCAGGGTTGATCGGATTTTGAAGCTTCCAGCCCTCCACAGCGATCGCTCATTCGACAACGGTTACTGTGCTGAGGATGCTGGCGCATCAACTGACAAAAAGGGGTGAAATTAAAAAGCTCAGAAATTTCATCACCGTGAATATTGACAACCACAACAGCCAGACTGGTGGCCTGCGCAAAATCCTGTGCGATTTTATTAATGAGTTCTGAGTTCAGGGCACTCGCAGAAATCATGATAAAACCTCTCAGTTAATTTATTGTTATAAATAAAACATACTATTTACACATTCATTTTCATCTCGCTTTCCTGGGCGCTGATGAAAGTCATCATCGAACATAACAAAAGTCTCCCATTGTGGGGAGACTTTTTCAGCGGTTCAGGAAACCGGATCACGAAAACAGTTTTTACGCTTCAAAAATAAACATTTTCCGTGAAGCTAGCTCTCATTTTCCTCCAGCTTACACGTATTACACGGTAAATTTTTGCCAATAAAATAACGATAAATTGCTGCGCCCGCGCAAGCACCGATGACAGGGGCCACAATCGGTACGATGAAATAAGGGATATCACGCCCGCCGGTCATCGCCACATCTCCCCAACCGGCCATCCATGCAAACAATTTTGGACCAAAATCACGTGCCGGGTTCATCGCAAATCCGGTGAGCGGCCCGGTAGATGCACCGAGAACAGCCACCAGAATGCCAATTAATAAAGGTGCCAACGGCCCTCTGGGGACGCCATTACCGTCATCGGTAAGCGCCATGATCATGCCCATCAGAATGGAAGTGATCACTACTTCGACCAGCGCAGCCTGCCAGACGCTGAGCGCCGCCGCTGGATAAGTACTAAAAATACTGGCCAGTTGCAGGCTTTCAAGGCTGCCGCGCACCATTTGATGGGCCGACTCATACTCGGTAAATAAACTTCCGTACAGCAGATAGGCTAGCAACGCGCCGCCAAAGGCACCCGCAACCTGCGCAACGGTGTATGGCAATACTTTGCGCCCCGGAAAACAGGCAAATAACCACAGTGCGATGGTGATAGCAGGATTGAGATGCGCGCCAGAAATCCCCGCCGTCAGGTAAACGGCAAGCGAGATCCCCAACCCCCATATGATGCAGATCTCCCATAACCCCAAACTGGCACCCGCGACTTTAAGTGCGCTCAGGCATCCGATGCCAAAAAACAAAAACAGCCCGGTACCCAAAAACTCAGCAATACATTGCGCTTTTAGTGAATCGTTCATTGTGACACCTTCTAAGCAGAGTTCGTGTCTTTACCAGCGGACTCCTTGCTGGCACGTAGAATACTTCGAGGCTTACTATAAAAAGCCGTGTCGGCAAATTGTTGGCAATATGAAGGCGACTGGTCCCTCAAAATCGTGTTGAGATAGCAAATTCTTGCTGTCTCCTTTATTAAAACAGGCCGAAAAACGGGGGAATCCACTATTAATGGTACATTTGTAAAATAATAAAATATTGTCATGGGCAGAATTATGATTTCAGACAACCATCACAATTTCATTTTTCGCATAGCAAATGCTATTTTTAATGTCACTAACAAAAGTGTAAATATGGAATTAACATAGCCAAATATTCACATTGGAAAAATAATAAACAACCAACAAAAACAGATAGATACAATAAATCACAGCAATTTTATATCACCATATCCTCACTATTTTTTCATTCATACTTTCAACTCAGCCATTCTTTTTCCTCGCTTCTTTTTATAGTCATGAAAATCGGGACAACCCAGGCGAGGTCTTTATGCAACAAGAAGCGTTAGGAATGGTAGAAACCAAAGGCTTAACTGCAGCCATAGAGGCCGCAGATGCAATGGTGAAGTCAGCCAATGTAATGCTGGTCGGCTACGAAAAAATTGGTTCGGGGCTGGTAACAGTTATTGTCCGCGGCGATGTCGGCGCAGTCAAAGCAGCAACAGATGCCGGTGCCGCCGCAGCCCGTAATGTGGGAGAAGTGAAAGCCGTACACGTTATCCCACGCCCTCATACCGATGTAGAAAAAATCTTACCGAAGGGAATTAGCTAATGAGCAGCAATGAGCTGGTTGAACAGATCATGGCGCAGGTGATTGCTCGCGTGGCAACCCCAGAACAGCAGGCTATCCCTGAAAATAATCACCCAACACGAGAAACGGCTATGGCAGAGAAAAACTGCAGTTTAACGGAGTTTGTCGGTACTGCGATTGGCGACACCGTCGGTCTGGTTATCGCCAACGTAGACAGCGCCTTACTGGACGCGATGAAACTTGAAAAACGTTATCGCTCCATTGGCATCCTTGGCGCCCGTACTGGCGCGGGTCCGCACATTATGGCCGCCGATGAAGCGGTAAAAGCAACAAATACGGAAGTCGTCAGTATTGAATTACCACGAGATACCAAAGGCGGTGCGGGCCACGGCTCGCTGATTATCCTCGGTGGCAACGATGTTTCCGACGTGAAACGCGGAATTGAGGTTGCGCTGAAAGAGCTGGATCGCACCTTTGGCGATGTTTATGCGAACGAAGCCGGTCACATCGAGATGCAATACACCGCCCGCGCCAGCTACGCGCTGGAAAAAGCCTTTGGCGCACCGATTGGCCGTGCCTGTGGTGTGATTGTCGGTGCACCAGCCTCCGTAGGTGTCCTGATGGCTGATACTGCGCTGAAATCCGCCAATGTGGAAGTTGTAGCCTACAGCTCCCCGGCCCATGGCACCAGCTTCAGCAACGAAGCCATTCTGGTCATCTCAGGTGATTCCGGCGCAGTTCGTCAGGCCGTTATCTCCGCCCGTGAAATCGGTAAAACCGTACTCGGGACCCTCGGCTCAGAGCCGAAAAACGATCGTCCGTCCTATATCTGATATCAGTGAGGCTGATTCATGAGATCGAAAAGATTTGAAGCACTGGCGAAACGCCCTGTGAATCAGGATGGTTTCGTTAAGGAGTGGATCGAAGAAGGCTTCATTGCGATGGAAAGCCCGAACGACCCTAAACCATCGATTAAAATCGTCAACGGAACAGTGACTGAACTGGATGGCAAATCCGCCAGTGAATTTGACTTAATTGACCATTTCATTGCCCGCTACGGCATTAACCTGGCGCGCGCTGAAGAAGTCATGGCAATGGACTCGGTCAAACTAGCCAATATGCTTTGCGACCCTAACGTGAAGCGCAAAGATATCGTGCCGCTGACCACCGCAATGACACCAGCTAAAATTGTCGAAGTGGTGTCCCATATGAACGTCGTCGAGATGATGATGGCCATGCAGAAAATGCGTGCTCGTCGTACTCCGTCTCAACAGGCGCACGTCACTAACGTTAAAGATAACCCGGTACAGATTGCCGCAGACGCCGCAGAAGGCGCATGGCGCGGATTTGACGAGCAGGAAACGACCGTTGCCGTCGCACGCTACGCGCCATTTAACGCCATTGCCCTGTTAGTCGGTTCACAGGTTGGACGCCCTGGCGTGTTAACTCAGTGCTCGCTGGAAGAAGCGACCGAACTTAAGCTCGGCATGCTGGGCCACACATGCTACGCGGAAACTATCTCCGTCTATGGTACAGAACCCGTCTTTACCGACGGCGACGACACGCCATGGTCGAAAGGCTTCCTCGCCTCTTCCTACGCCTCTCGCGGCCTGAAAATGCGCTTTACCTCCGGCTCTGGCTCAGAAGTTCAGATGGGTTACGCCGAAGGTAAATCAATGCTTTATCTGGAAGCACGCTGCATTTACATCACCAAAGCCGCTGGCGTGCAGGGTTTGCAGAACGGCTCAGTAAGCTGCATCGGCGTGCCTTCCGCCGTACCGTCCGGTATTCGTGCGGTTCTGGCCGAAAACCTGATCTGTTCTTCTCTGGATCTGGAATGCGCCTCCAGCAACGACCAGACCTTTACCCACTCGGATATGCGTCGTACCGCGCGTCTGCTGATGCAGTTCCTGCCAGGTACTGACTTCATCTCTTCCGGTTATTCCGCGGTACCGAACTACGACAACATGTTCGCCGGTTCCAACGAAGATGCGGAAGACTTTGATGACTACAACGTTATCCAGCGCGACCTGAAAGTGGACGGCGGTCTGCGTCCGGTTCGAGAAGAAGATGTTATCGCCATTCGTAACAAAGCGGCGCGTGCGCTACAGGCAGTATTTGCCGGGATGGGATTACCACCAATCACGGATGAAGAAGTGGAGGCTGCGACCTACGCCCACGGTTCGAAAGATATGCCGGAGCGCAACATCGTTGAAGACATCAAGTTCGCACAAGAGATTATCAATAAAAACCGTAACGGCCTGGAAGTGGTAAAAGCGCTTGCTCAGGGCGGGTTTACCGATGTCGCTCAGGACATGCTCAACATCCAGAAAGCCAAGTTAACCGGGGATTATCTGCATACCTCCGCCATTATCGTTGGCGACGGACAGGTGCTATCCGCAGTAAATGACGTCAATGACTATGCCGGTCCGGCAACAGGTTATCGCCTGCAAGGCGAACGCTGGGAAGAGATCAAAAACATCCCTGGCGCACTTGATCCCAACGAACTTGGCTAAGGGGTGAAAAATGGAAATCAATGAAAAGCTGCTGCGCCAGATAATTGAAGACGTACTGTCTGAAATGCAGACCAGCGACAAACCCGTCTCATTCCGCACATCGTCAGCGGCAAGCGCGCCACAGACCACAGCGGTACAGGCCGACAGTTTTCTGACCGAGATTGGCGAAGCTAAACAAGGTCAGCAGCAGGACGAAGTGATTATTGCCGTAGGTCCGGCGTTCGGGCTCTCACAAACTGTCAATATCGTCGGGATCCCGCATAAGAATATCTTGCGCGAAGTGATTGCCGGGATTGAAGAGGAAGGCATTAAAGCACGCGTTATCCGCTGCTTTAAATCCTCTGATGTCGCGTTTGTCGCCGTGGAAGGCAACCGTCTGAGCGGTTCCGGGATCTCTATCGGCATCCAGTCAAAAGGCACCACGGTTATCCACCAGCAGGGGTTACCGCCGCTTTCTAACCTGGAACTGTTCCCTCAGGCGCCGCTTCTGACGCTGGAAACCTATCGTCAGATCGGTAAAAACGCCGCGCGTTATGCCAAGCGTGAATCTCCGCAACCGGTCCCTACGCTGAATGACCAGATGGCTCGCCCCAAGTACCAGGCGAAATCGGCCATTCTGCATATTAAAGAGACCAAATACGTCGTGACGGGCAAAAACCCGCAGGAACTGCGCGTGGCGCTTTGATAAAGGATAACTCCATGAATACCGACGCAATTGAATCGATGGTTCGGGATGTGCTGAGCCGGATGAACAGCCTGCAAAGCGAGTCCGCTACTCCGGTTGCGGCAAGTTCATCAGCACATACCGCGAAAGTCACGGATTACCCTCTCGCGAATAAACATCCTGAGTGGGTAAAAACCGCGACCAATAAAACTCTGGATGACTTCACGCTCGAAAATGTTCTGAGCAACAAGGTGACGGCACAGGACATGCGAATCACACCTGAAACGCTGCGCCTGCAGGCGGAAATCGCCAAAGATGCCGGGCGTGACAGGCTGGCGATGAACTTTGAGCGCGCCGCAGAGCTAACCGCTGTACCTGATGATCGCATCCTGGAGATCTACAACGCGCTTCGCCCGTATCGCTCTACTAAAGATGAGCTGATGGCTATCGCTGACGATCTCGAAAATCGTTATCAGGCAAAGATCTGTGCGGCTTTCGTTCGTGAAGCGGCAGCGCTGTACGTTGAGCGTAAAAAACTCAAAGGTGACGACTAACTCAGGGACAGGATCATGCGATATATAGCTGGCATTGACATAGGTAACTCATCAACGGAAGTCGCTCTGGCTACCCTGGATGAGGCTGGAGCGTTGAGTATTACCAACAGCGCCCTGGCAGAAACCACCGGGATTAAAGGCACATTGCGTAATGTGTTTGGCATCCAGGAGGCACTTACGCTGGCAGCAAAAAACGCCGGCATCAATGTCAGCGATATTTCGCTCATCCGTATTAATGAAGCCACTCCGGTCATTGGCGACGTGGCGATGGAAACGATTACCGAAACCATCATCACTGAATCCACCATGATCGGCCATAACCCTAAAACGCCGGGCGGTGTCGGGCTGGGTGTTGGCATTACTATTACGCCGGAAGACCTGCTCAGCCGTCCGGCGGATACACCTTATATTCTGGTGGTGTCATCAGCATTCGATTTCGCTGATGTCGCCACGATGATTAATGCCTCGGTACGCGCCGGATACCAGTTAACTGGCGTAATTTTGCAGCAAGACGATGGCGTGTTGGTCAGCAATCGTCTGACTCACCCCCTGCCCATCGTGGATGAAGTGCTTCATATCGACCGTATCCCATTGGGTATGTTAGCTGCTATTGAAGTCGCGGTTCCAGGAAAGGTCATTGAAACGCTTTCTAACCCCTACGGGATTGCGACCGTTTTTGGTCTCAATGCCGACGAGACTAAAAACATTGTCCCGATGGCGCGGGCGCTGATCGGCAACCGCTCTGCCGTGGTGGTGAAAACGCCGTCAGGCGATGTGAAAGCACGAGCCATTCCTGCCGGGAATCTGGAGCTACAGTCACAAGGCCGCACCGTACGCGTCGACGTAGCAGCTGGCGCTGACGCGATTATGAAAGCCGTTGGTGAGTGCCCGAAACTGGATAACGTCACCGGCGAGGCGGGGACCAATATTGGCGGCATGCTGGAGCATGTACGCCAGACAATGGCTGAATTAACCAACAAACCCAGTCAGGAAATCTTTATTCAGGATCTACTGGCGGTTGATACCTCGGTTCCCGTCAGCGTGACCGGCGGGCTTGCCGGTGAATTTTCGCTGGAACAGGCTGTCGGCATTGCCTCAATGGTGAAATCAGACCGTCTGCAAATGGCGATGATTGCTCAGGAAATCACGCAAAAGCTCAACATTGATGTCCAGGTTGGCGGGGCTGAAGCCGAAGCTGCCATACTCGGGGCCTTAACCACTCCGGGCACGACGCGACCACTGGCTATTCTGGATCTCGGTGCGGGATCGACCGACGCCTCCATCATCAACCCGAAAGGCGAAATTATTGCCACACACCTGGCGGGCGCGGGCGATATGGTCACGATGATTATTGCCCGTGAACTGGGGCTGGATGACCGTTATCTCGCCGAAGAGATCAAAAAGTACCCGCTGGCGAAAGTTGAGAGCTTGTTCCATCTTCGCCACGAAGATGGCAGCGTTCAGTTCTTCCCTGAGCCTCTTCCGCCAACGGTTTTTGCCCGCGTGTGCGTAGTAAAACCTGATGGGCTGGTACCCCTGCCAGGCGAACTGGCGCTGGAGAAAGTACGGGCCATTCGCCGCAGCGCCAAGGAGCGCGTTTTTGTCACCAACGCGCTCAGAGCGTTACGTCAGGTGAGTCCGACCGGAAACATTCGGGATATTCCCTTTGTGGTGCTGGTTGGCGGTTCATCCCTGGACTTCGAAGTACCGCAACTGGTCACCGATGCGCTGGCGCATTATCGCCTGGTTGCCGGGCGCGGCAACATTCGTGGCACCGAAGGTCCGCGCAATGCGGTTGCGACCGGGCTGATTCTCTCCTGGCACAAGGCGTTCGCTCATGGAAAGTAATCTCAACACGCCAGCCATCGTTATCTTCACCACCGGTGACTGCGCCAACGCCTGGAGCGACGTGCTGCTGGGTATTGAAGAAGAAGGGATCCCCTTTGTGATTCAGGAGGGCCATTCAACCGACGTTACGCACAACGCATGGCTCGCGGCATGTCAGTCGCCACTGCTGGTTGGCATTGGCTGCAGTCGCGAAAAACTGATCGTGCACTACAAAAACCTACCCGCGTCAGCGCCGCTTTTTACGCTGATGTATCAACAAGATAACCACGCTCGTCGCAGCATCGGTAATAACGCTGCGCGGCTGGTTAAAGGCATTCCATTCAGGGAATGCCACTCATAACCCACAGGAGACAAGCAGTATGAATAACGCACTGGGACTGGTTGAAACAAAAGGGCTTGTCGGCGCTATTGAAGCCGCTGATGCCATGGTGAAATCCGCAAACGTGCAGTTGGTTGGTTACGAAAAAATCGGCTCAGGCCTGATCACCGTTATGGTCCGTGGTGATGTCGGCGCGGTGAAAGCCGCAGTAGATGCAGGAAGCGCAGCGGCAAGCGCCGTTGGCGAGGTGAAATCCTGCCACGTTATCCCGCGTCCGCACAGCGACGTTGAAGCCATTTTACCTAAATCCGCATAAGTCGTTGCAACCAAGGAGCACAGCGTGAAGCAATCACTGGGATTACTCGAAGTTAGTGGTCTGGCATTAGCCATCAGTTGCGCGGACGTCATGGCGAAAGCCGCCTCCATCACGCTGGTGGGCCTCGAAAAAACCAACGGTTCAGGCTGGACGGTGATCAAGATTATCGGGGATGTGGCCTCCGTGCAGGCGGCCATTTCTACCGGTGTCAATTTCGCTGACCAACGCGATGGGCTGGTGGCTCACAAAGTCATTTCCAGACCGGGGGACGGAATCCTGTCACATAGCGTTGCCCCGGAAGCAGAGCCAACACCCGCCCCCATCCAGGTCGAGCCGCAAGAAGAGATATTGGTGGACAGTACAGCGTCCGAAGCACCGCAAAATGCGGAGTTGATTAGCTGCAATCTGTGCCTTGACCCAGCCTGTACCCGCCAGAAAGGTGAGCCCCGCTCTCTTTGTCTGCACTCTGGAAAACGAGGTAAAGCGTGATGGATAAACAGCAACTCAAGTCAACGGTCACCAAAGTTCTGGATGAAATGCGCGAGCGCCCTATTCCGCTGGGGATCTCTAATCGTCATATTCATCTTTGCGCTGAAGATTATGTCCGTTTGTTTCCCAATCAGCCTATCAGCGAGAAAAAAGGGCTGTTGCAGCCAGGTCAATACGCTGCAGAGCAGACCGTCACGCTGGTCGGACCTAAAGGACAGTTAAAAAATGTGCGTTTACTCGGCCCGCTACGTAGCACCAGTCAGGTTGAAATTTCACGTACCGATGCCCGTACGCTAGGTATTGCTGCCCCGCTGCGGATGTCGGGCAATATCCAGGGCACGCCGGGTATTCGCCTTGTCAGTCCATTTGCTGAACTGGACTTAACATGCGGCGTCATCGTTGCTCAACGGCATATCCATATGTCGCCGCTCGATGCCCTGATCCTGCGGGTTTCCCATGGCGATAAAGTCTCGGTCGCCATTAATGGCGATGAACGCCGGCTGATTTTCGATAACGTCGCCGTACGCGTTTCGCCGGATATGCGCCTTGAGATGCATATTGATACCGACGAAGCCAATGCTGCGGGGGCGGATAATCCTCAGGCATTCGCCACACTGGTGACTTCACGATGAACAACGAACTGCTGCAACGCATTATCGAGGAGGTTGTTTCCCGATTAAAAAAACGCGCGGCAAGCACGATCTCCCTTAGCGTCGCGCAGTTACGGGAAATAGACCCACGGATACTATGCTGCCAGTACTCGTCGCTGCACATTTTACAGGCTGATCTGCTCCTGCTGGAACAAATTGCCGAAAGCAGCTCTGCCAATGTGTCGGTGGTCACGATCCACGAAGCGCTGGCATACGGAGTCCGCGTGAAAATTTCTCTACATCACCACTTGTTACCCGCAGTACCCGTGAAAAAACTCGCGCGTCTGCCGCTGGAATTTGGTGACGAACTGGGGCGAGCCATCGTTCTGCATCCTGAAAAACTTCTCAGTTACGCCGACGTCGCCCAATTGCACGATGCGGTTTTAGTGCTACGCCGTCGATGTGTCGTCACTGCACTGGCTCAGGAAACTGTCAGTACGCGAAATGTCCAATTAATTAAGCAGGAGTGAGCTATGCATCTGGCACGGGTTACAGGCGTTGTTGTCTCCACGCAAAAGTCCCCCTCCCTGGTCGGGAAGAAGCTGTTACTGGTACGTCGCGTGAGTGCTGACGGAGAGCTGCCAGCCTCCCCGACGACCGGGGACGAAGTCGCCGTTGATTCTGTCGGCGCGGGAACCGGCGAACTGGTTTTACTCAGCAGCGGCTCCAGTGCCAGGCACGTTTTCTCCGGCCCAAATGAGGCCATCGATCTGGCTATTGTCGGCATTGTCGACACGCTTTCTCGTTAGGAGGAACTATGGCGATTTATACCCGCACTGGCGATGCCGGCACAACGGCCCTCTTTACCGGGCAACGCGTAAGCAAAACGCATCCACGCGTCGAAGCTTACGGGACGCTGGACGAACTCAATGCGGCACTTAGCCTGTGTATTTGTGCGGCGAAAAGCCCACAGCACCGCCAGCTACTTGAAAACATTCAACTGCAGCTTTTTTGGTTCAGCGCCGAACTCGCCAGCGAGAGCGAACAACCAAACCCAGAGCAGCGCTACATCAGTTCAGAAGAAATTGCTGCTCTGGAAGCCGCCATCGATACCGCGATGGGGAGAGTACCGCCGCTGCGCAGCTTTATTTTACCGGGCCGCAGCGAAGCGGCCAGCCGTCTGCATTTTGCCCGTACGCTGGCTCGCCGCGCAGAGAGGCGACTGGTCGAGCTGTCTGCCGCTATCGCCGTCAGACATGTACTGATGCGTTATATCAATCGTCTGTCCGACTGCTTATATGCGCTTGCACGGGCAGAAGATCATGACGCCCATCAAAACGACATTATTCAGAAAGTGGCTGAGCGTTATCTCGCCGCCATCCGTACATCAGCCATAAAGGAGCCGACTATGTCTCTGTCTTTTCAGGAGCTCCACCAACTGACTCGCGCTGCGGTGACGAGAGCAGAAGAACTTCAGGTTCCGGTCGTCATCAGCATTGTTGATGCGAACGGGACCCAAACGGTGACCTGGCGTATGCCTGACGCATTACTCGTCAGTAGCGAACTGGCACCCAAAAAAGCCTGGACCGCCGTGGCGATGAAAACCGCCACGCATGAATTAACGTCTGCGGTGCAACCAGGCGCGGCGCTTTACGGTCTGGAAAGCCATATGCAGGGAAAAGTCGTCACCTTTGGCGGCGGGTTCGCATTATGGCGTGAAGGTTTACTTCTTGGGGGTCTTGGCATCAGCGGGGGAAGCGTTGAACAGGATATGGACATTGCAGAAACGGCCATTGCGGCGATTAACGTGAGAACACATCAATGAATACTTCAGAACTTGAAACCCTCATCCGTAACATTTTGAGTGAACAACTCGCCCCGGCAAAAACAGAAACCAAAGGAAACGGAATCTTTCCGTCCGTTGGTGAAGCTATCGATGCCGCTCATCAGGCTTTTTTACGTTACCAGCAATCTCCATTAAAAACCCGCAGCGCCATCATTCACGCCCTGCGAGAAGAACTGACCCCTCAGCTTGCTTCCCTGGCCGCAGAGAGCGCAGCTGAAACTGGAATGGGCAACAAAGAGGATAAATTCCTCAAGAATAAAGCTGCGCTGGACAACACTCCAGGAATCGAAGATCTCACTACCACGGCACTGACCGGCGATGGCGGCATGGTGTTATTCGAGTATTCACCGTTTGGCGTGATTGGCTCCGTCGCCCCCAGTACCAACCCGACGGAAACCATAATTAACAACAGCATCAGTATGCTGGCTGCGGGGAACAGCGTTTATTTTAGCCCGCATCCGGGCGCGAAAGCGGTCTCACTCAAACTGATTGCCATGATTGAAGATATTGCTTTCCGCTGCTGCGGGATCCGGAATCTTGTTGTCACGGTCACAGAACCCACTTTTGAGGCTACCCAGCAGATGATGGCACACCCTAAAATCGCAGTTCTGGCGATTACCGGTGGCCCAGGCATTGTTGCTATGGGTATGAAAAGCGGGAAAAAAGTCATTGGCGCAGGCGCAGGCAACCCTCCCTGTATTGTCGATGAAACAGCCGACCTGGTTAAGGCGGCGGAAGATATCATCAACGGCGCATCTTTTGATTACAACCTCCCCTGCATTGCTGAGAAGAGCCTGATCGTCGTTAGTGCCGTTGCCGAACGTCTGGTTCAACAAATGCAGTCTTTTGGCGCGCTGCTTCTCACTAGCGAAGAGGTAGAAAAACTGCGGGCAGTCTGTTTGCCCGAAGGCATGGCTAATAAAAAGCTGGTAGGAAAAAGCCCGGCCACCTTACTGGAAGCCGCAGGAATACCTGTTCCGGCAAAAGCGCCTCGATTACTGATAGGTATCGTCAAGGCTGACGACCCGTGGGTTACCAGCGAGCAGTTGATGCCAATGCTCCCCGTCGTCACGGTGAGCGATTTTGACAGTGCGTTAACGTTGGCTCTAAAAGTTGAAGAGGGATTGCATCACACCGCCATTATGCATTCACAAAATGTGTCGCGTTTGAATCTTGCCGCACGCACACTTCAGACCTCCATTTTTGTGAAAAATGGCCCCTCTTACGCCGGGATTGGCGTGGGTGGTGAAGGCTTTACCACTTTCACGATTGCGACGCCGACCGGTGAAGGAACAACATCGGCACGTACTTTCGCACGTTCTCGTCGTTGCGTGCTGACAAACGGTTTTTCTATTCGCTAATGGGGCCGTTATGAAAAGCTTTTCACTGCAAACTCGATTGTACAGCGGTCAGGGAAGCCTGGATATGCTCAAACGTTTCACGAATAAGCATATCTGGATTATCTGCGATGGTTTTCTTGCGCGTTCTCCTGTGATTGAAAAGCTGCGCAACACGCTTCCTGCGGATAATCGCATCAGCATTTTCAGCGATATTACCCCCGATCCAACCATTAGCACGGTGGTGCAAGGGATTGCGCAAATGCAGTCTCTGCAACCGGATGTTGTCATTGGTTTTGGCGGAGGCTCAGCGCTGGATGCCGCGAAAGCCATCGTTTGGTTCAGCCGACAGTTCGGTATTGAAATCGAAACCTGTGTTGCTATTCCAACCACCAGCGGGACAGGCTCGGAAGTGACCAGCGCCTGCGTGATTAGCGATCCGGATAAAGGCATTAAATATCCCTTGTTTAATAATGCGCTTTACCCGGATATGGCCATCCTCGATCCAACACTGGTTGTTAGCGTACCTCCAGCCATCACCGCGAATACCGGCATGGACGTCCTGACGCATGCGCTGGAGGCTTACGTGTCCACGAAGGCCAGCGATTTCACCGACGCTCTGGCGGAAAAAGCGGCACAAATCGTCTTCCAGTACCTTCCCGTCGCCGTCAGCAAAGGCGAGTGTCTGGCAACCAGGGGGAAAATGCACAACGCGTCGACACTCGCGGGAATGGCATTTAGTCAGGCGGGGTTGGGGATAAACCATGCGATTGCCCATCAGCTAGGCGGCCAGTTTCATCTGCCACACGGACTTGCCAATGCGCTGCTGCTGGCCCCTGTCATTCATTTTAACGCCCGCGACCCCAGAGCCGCGAAGCGCTATGCCCGTTTCGCTAAAGCCTGCCATTTATGCCCGGATAATGCGAACGATACGGCTGCGCTGAATGCGCTCATTCATCACATTGAGCTTCTCAAAAAACAGTGTGCGTTACCTTCTTTAGTTGACGCGCTCAAAGACGGAAAGCAAATCTGGTCACAGCGTATACCGTCGATGGTTCAGGCCGCGCTGGCTGATGTCACGCTGCAAACCAATCCTCGTGTTGCCGACGCCAGTGCCATGCAGGAACTGCTTGAGGAATTATTATGAATACAGCCATGACGGCAGAGTCCACGCTTTATGATGCGCAGACGATACGCGAACGCGTTCGGGCTGCTGGCGTTGTCGGGGCAGGCGGTGCGGGTTTTCCTGCACACGTAAAATTACAGGCGCAGGTCGATACATTTCTGGTGAATGCCGCCGAATGTGAACCGATGTTAAAAGTTGACCAGCAATTGATGAGCGTCCAGGCAGGTCGACTTATTCGCGGCGTTAAATATGCCATGACGGCTACCGGAGCCAGTGCCGGCATTATTGCGCTTAAAGAAAAATACCAGAATGCTATCAATGCGTTAGCTACCCTGCTGCCTGCCGATATCCGGTTACACATTTTACCAGATGTCTACCCAGCCGGTGACGAGGTGCTGACCATCTGGATGGCAACAGGCCGGAGGGTCCCATCTGCCGCACTGCCGGTCAGCGTCGGCGTGGTGGTCAATAACGTCCAGACCGTGCTCAACATCGCCAGAGCGGTTGAACAGCAATATCCCGTTACCCGTCGCACGCTGACCGTCAACGGCGCAGTCGCCAAACCAATCACTCTCACTGTCCCTATCGGGATGTCACTTCGCGAGGTGCTGGCGCTGGCGGGAGGCGCAACCGTTGACGATCCTGGATTTATTAATGGCGGCCCGATGATGGGCGGTCTGATTACCTCCCTGGATACCCCCGTCAGCAAAACCACCGGTGGGTTGCTGGTTTTACCAAAATCTCATGCGCTGGTTCAGCGGCGAATGCAGGATGAACGCACCGTGCTTTCCGTCGCAAAAACCGTATGCGAGCAGTGCCGTTTGTGTACGGATTTGTGCCCAAGGCACTTAATCGGACATGAATTATCACCACACCTGCTGGTTCGCGCGGTTAATTATCAGCAGGCGGCCACACCACAGCTGCTGCTCACGGCCCTGACCTGCTCAGAATGCAATGTCTGTGAAAACGTAGCCTGTCCGGTTGGGATATCGCCGATGCGAATCAACCGCATGCTTAAACGCGAACTACGGGCGCTCAACCATCGTTATGAAGGGCCGCTAAATCCTGAGGATGAAATGGCGAAGTACCGGTTGATCCCGGTTAAGCGCCTTATTACCAAACTGGGTCTTAGCGACTGGTATCACGATGCGCCATTGGCTGAGACTGATTATTCCACCGATGAAACGACGCTGTTGCTACGCCAGCATATTGGCGCCAGCGCCATCCCATGTGTACAGCAAGGCGATCGCGTTGTTCGCGGTCAATGCGTTGCCGATGTGCCGGTAGGCGCATTAGGTGCGCCAGTCCACGCCAGTATTGACGGTATTGTCAGCGAAATCACTGAGCAATCCATCACGGTAATAAGAGGTTAATCATGTCTCAGGCTATAGGGATCTTAGAACTCACCAGCATTGCCAAAGGAATGGAAGCTGGCGATGCCATGTTAAAAAGCGCGAATGTGAATTTACTGGTCAGCAAGACCATCTGCCCGGGAAAATTCCTGCTTATGCTTGGTGGTGACGTAGGCGCAGTACAGCAGGCGATAGCCACTGGTACATCTCTTGCTGGCGATATGCTCGTTGACAGTCTGGTACTGCCTAATATTCATGCCAGCGTACTCCCGGCGATCAGCGGGTTAAATAGCGTGGATAAGCGTCAGGCCGTCGGGATTGTTGAAACATGGAGCGTGGCGGCCTGTATCTGTGCCGCGGATCGCGCAGTTAAAGCTTCCAATGTCACATTGGTTCGTGTGCACATGGCATTTGGTATTGGCGGCAAGTGCTACATGGTTGTCGCTGGCGATGTATCCGATGTGAATAACGCAGTAACGGTTGCCAGTGAAAGCGCGGGTGAAAAAGGCCTGTTGGTTTATCGTTCTGTCATACCTCGCCCGCATGAAAGCATGTGGCGGCAGATGGTGGAGGGATAATGGAAAGACAGCCCACCACGGATCGTATGATCCAGGAATATGTTCCTGGCAAGCAGGTCACGCTGGCGCATCTTATCGCCAATCCCGGAAAAGATTTGTTCAAGAAGCTGGGATTACAGGATTCAGTATCCGCAATCGGGATTTTGACGATTACCCCCAGCGAAGCCTCAATTATCGCCTGCGATATCGCCACGAAATCCGGGGCGGTAGAGATTGGTTTTCTCGACCGATTTACCGGCGCAGTGGTACTGACGGGCGATGTCTCCGCCGTTGAGTACGCGCTGAAACAGGTAACCCGAACGCTGGGCGAAATGATGCGTTTTACCGCTTGCCCCATCACCCGGACGTAATCCCATGAAACGCATCATGCTAATCGGACCCAGCCAGTGCGGAAAAACGTCGCTCACACAATGCATGCGGGGAGAAGCGCTTCACTATCAGAAGACCCAGGCCATAGTCTGGTCGCCCACAGCGATAGATACACCGGGCGAATATCTTGAAAACCGCTGTCTGTATAGTGCGCTGCTGGCCAGCTCCTGTGAAGCAGACATCATCGCGCTGGTCCTCAATGCTGACGCGCCGTGGTCACCATTTTCTCCCGGTTTCACCGGCCCAATGAACCGACCCGTTATTGGCCTCGTCACTAAAGCCGATTTAGCCAACCCGCAGCGCATTTCCCTCGTTGAGAGCTGGTTAGCCGAGGCTGGCGCGCAAAAAGTGTTTGTCACCAGCGCGCTGGAGAATACAGGGGTCGATGAGATGTTCATTTTTCTGAATGCAAAGGAACTTTCATGTCTCACAAAATAATGGCCATTAACGCGGGGAGTTCCTCGCTTAAGTTTCAGCTGCTGGCGATGCCGCAAGGTGAAATGATTTGTCAGGGGTTGATCGAACGTATCGGTATGTCTGATGCGCAGGTCACTCTTAAGACGCCAGCGCAGAAATGGCTGGAAACATTGCCCGTCGCCGATCACCGTGAAGCAGTGACGCTGTTACTGGAAAAACTACTCAGCCACAACATTATCAGCAGCCTGCAAGAAATCGACGGCGTAGGGCATCGCGTTGCGCACGGTGGGGAATCTTTTAAAGACTCCGCGTTGGTGACTGATGAAACGCTGGCGGAAATCGATCGCCTTGCCGAACTGGCGCCGCTACATAACCCGGTAAATGCCCTGGGGATCGCGGTATTTCGCCAGCTATTACCCGAAACGCCAGCCGTTGCGGTTTTTGACACGGCTTTTCATCAGACTCTTGACGAGCCTTCTTTTATTTATCCCCTGCCCTGGCGTTACTATTCAGAGCTGGGTATTCGTCGTTACGGTTTTCATGGCACCAGCCACAAATACGTCAGTGCCCAGCTTGCTGAAAAGCTGGGAGTGCCCCTCAGCGCCCTGCGCGTCGTTTGTTGCCATCTCGGCAACGGCAGCAGCATCTGCGCCATTAAGGGTGGGCAATCGGTTAATACCTCAATGGGATTTACGCCGCAGTCAGGCGTGATGATGGGCACGCGAAGCGGCGATATTGACCCATCGATTTTGCCATGGATTGCCCTGCGCGAAGGCAAAACACCGCAGCAGCTCAACCAATTGCTCAACAATGAATCCGGACTACTCGGTGTCTCTGGCATCTCACCTGACTATCGCGATGTTGAACATGCCGCAGATGCAGGTAATCATCAGGCGGCGCTGGCGTTGACGCTTTTTGCCGAGCGTATTCGCGCCACCATTGGCAGCTATATTATGCAGATGGGCGGCCTGGACGCGCTGGTATTTACCGGTGGGATCGGCGAGAACTCAGCGCGAGCGCGAGCGGCAATTTGTCGCAATCTGAATTTCCTGGGACTGGCCGTCGATGAAGAAAAAAATCAGCGAAACGCCACGTTTATTCAGACAGAAAATGCGCTGGTTAAAGTGGCGGTGATTAATACCAATGAAGAGCTGATGATAGCGCAGGACGTTATGCGTTTAGCGATATCAGAAACTGTGACATTGGGCATTCCCGCTTAGCGCTGCCGCACCGCAAATTGCGGCAAATCATGGTAATAGCATGATCGCCATGACACTATGCGCCGAAGATTGCTGATCACAAAGGTGAAGACGTGGCTGTTGCGCAATGTCCCGCATCGTGCGGAGAACTTATCCAGGGCTGGATTCTGGGCAGCGAGAAATTAGTCTCCTGCCCGGTCGAATGGTATAGCACCGTTGAGGTCACTTCAGGCTCGCCGCTGGCAGAGGAACGTCCACTTTCACGGGCGATGGTTAATCGGCTATTGCAGCACTGGCAATACCCGGCGCAGATGAGTCAGGATATCCGAATTGATGTCCAGTCAACTATTCCCATCGCTAAAGGAATGGCCAGCAGCACTGCAGATATTGCCGCCACTGCTGTCGCCACAGCACATCATCTGGGCCATCACCTGGACGAGCCTACGCTGGCGCACCTTTGCGTTTCGCTGGAGCCTACCGACAGCACCGTTTTTCGTAAGCTTACCCTTTTCGATCATAACGACGCCTCAACGCAAATTGCCTGCGAATCCCAGCCCCAACTCGATCTGCTGGTTCTCGAAAGCCCGGAGACCTTGCGTACTGCGGATTATCACCGTATTCCCCGTCATGCCGGGTTACAGGCAGGCGCTCCGGCCCTCAAACAGGCATGGGAAAAAGTACAGGATGCCTGTATCAGCCAAAACCCTTACCGGTTGGGCGAAGCCGCTACGCTTAGCGCAGTCGCCAGCCAGTTGCTGTTACCGAAGCCTGATTTTGATTTGCTCTTAGCGCTGGTAGAGGAATGTGATTTATACGGCGTTAACGTCGCGCACAGCGGCAGCGTTGTCGGCCTGATGCTGGACAGAACACGTCATGATGTGGATTACATTAAATGGATGCTGACGCAGAAAAAACTGACGGCCCACTGGCCGGAACAGCATTTATTACGGATGGTCGCAGGCGGAGTTGAACTGCAATAAGGGTCGCCGCGCAGCAGCGACCCGGACAAGCATAAATCGTTACTCAGCTTTCGCTTCGCCGTTTTTCAGTTCGCCCATGGCTTTCAGCTTCTTAGAAATATCGCGGCGCTCTTTTGAGATCTCAGCATTTTTGATGATGTAATCATCAACGCGATCTTCGTAATCGCTTTTCATGCTGGCAATAATGCCCTGGATCGCTTCGACGCTCATGCCAGGCTTGATGTAGTCGCTCAGGTTGTCCAACAGCAGGACACGTTTCTGGTTGTCACGGATCTTTTTCTCAACGTCCTGGATTTCACGTTGCAGTTTGTTTTTACGACGGAACAGACGAACAAATTCCAGCACGTCCTGGAAAGAAGGCTTGGTAGTTTCCATTTTTACACCCCTGATAATGTGAGATTCGGATTCGTTAAAACAACGGCTAAAGTGGGTCAACATTACTTTCATGCCCGCCATACTTCAAGTTGCATCTGCATCGACAATGCATGGTTGAAACCTGAATTATCGAGGGTAAAGCCATTGCAGTTACCAATGGTTTTAGCCTTTTTCAGTATCATACCTCTAATCTTTGCTGAATCGAAGCAGCAGTAGAACCAATCCCCTCATCTGCTCTTTATTTGCGCAACGCGCGACAGATTAAATGCGAAAGTAACTCCAGCTGTCGCGCCATCTCCATATTTAACCAAACGTAGCCGTGAATAGGCGTTTCCGCGACATTATCACCTTTATGCTCAGCGATAAGCTGACGCAGCTCCACCACGGTATCATTGAGCTTCTCCGTATTGGCAAGCACTGGCTGCGGGTTACCTTCATATAATGCATGCGTTATTGTCAGTAGCGCCTGCTGCGTCCTGAGCTGGGTTTCACGCAGAGTATGCGCGTTCAGCATAACAAAATGGCTGGTACGGCTGGCCCAGAGCGCATTAATTTGCAGCTCCAGCATGCAGACGAGGTTACGATTAACCGTCTGAATAGCTTCAAAAATGGATTTTTGAATGTGGGTTTCTTTACTGGCAGGGACGATGAGCCCGCGCATTTTGACAACCTCGCTCAACAGCTGTTGTAAATGCTTCTCCAGTCGCGGTTGTTCAAGCAGATTGGGGGAGAGCGCCGCCTGGTACACTCGATTGTACCCCGTTACGCAATGCGCCAGCTGAATACGCCAGTGTATAAATGCCCGTTGTGGCCACACGCCGGTAAACAGCATCGCCAGTAACGAACCGAGAATAACATCGCCACCGCGCCATAACGCCGTATTCATATCCCCAGCGGGCGCGCCCACAACGACAGCAAGCGTAATACCAATCAGCAGCGCCTGATACGGTTTTTTGCCCAATGCCAGCCAACCGCAGAGAAACATCGCCACCGCACACCATATCAGCATTAGCGGAAGCGAAAAAAGCTCCAGACGCAGGGCCACCAGCCCAAGCACCGATCCCAGGATCGTGCCGCCAATCCGTTCAAAAGCTCTGGGAACAACGTTACCCCAAAAAGAAATAGGCCCCATGATCACCACCAGAGTGATCAGAGGCCATGTACCTTCAGGAATGTTTAACAGGCGTACCAACAGAAAAGTGAGAATAAACGCAAGCGCAATGCGAATACCGTGCACTACACGATAATGACGATACAAACGAATTTCAAAAGGACTCAGTGACTTATTGGCACGCACTCATGCACTCCGTCAGCGAATAGCAAAGAACAAAATTGTACTCGTTTTTTGCCTGAAAATATCATCCTGTTTTGCATCAAAAACAGTTACTTCGACTGCACCGGTATGTACATTTCAATGTCCCAGTAGCCATCCTCCATGCCATTGTTCATGTACACTTCAAAGCAGGGTTTAGCGGCTATTTCGTAAGCCGTATCCTGCATCAGGCGGTCAAAGAACTGATACCAGGGCGTCGCAAAATCATGGTTTTCAACGCGCGCAACGGCAACAGCATAGCCGCCCCCCGCCACTTCGGTCAGGATCACCCCTTCGCTATTTTCCGGGATCGCAAAATCTTCAGGCACAGATACCACGGTGTCGCAACGCAGTTTCTCCGCCGGGACAACGTCAGGATTGTCGTAATAAACGGCTATCCATTCCAGCGGAACAATTTGCTTCCCGTCGACCCACTTCATTAACTGCTCAAAACCTTGCTTTACCGTTTGTTCCCACGGACCAACCATGTGAAACCCGGCAATCCTGCGTTTATCGACCTGCTTAATCTCGTACTCCATATAACCTCCGCGATTGCACTGTATTTATATACAGTGTAATTTTTAGGTATTACGGCCACAAGCAAACAGTGATTATTATGTGAGCAGATTCGCACTCTTGCCAGTCAGGCATTCCAGGAAATAACTACGCCTTATGGTGGAAATAATCGCTCAGACGCGAGAAAACGCCGCCTTCGCTGACGGACTCCAGCGTAACCAGAGGCCAGTGCGCCACCAGCTTGTCCCGATCGTAGAGTTCAATTTCACCCACACGCTGATGTGCCGCGATTGGCGCGACCAGTTCTTTCTTATCAAGGACATATTTTGCTTTAATGTTAGCGACTTCCGTTTTAGGCAGGGCCATCCAGAAATCCTGCTCGGTGCCCAGGCTGATTTTTTCTTTGTCGCCATACCAGATCCGTTCAGTACCGACCTGCTTACCGCTACGCAAAACCTGCACCGTATCGAAGTTTTGTTGCCCCCATTGCAGCAGCTTGCGCGCCTGGTCTTCGCGCCCTTTCGCACTCTCCGCCCCCATCACAACCGCAATCAGTCGACGTTGTCCATCAACGGCGGAAGCGATCAGGTTGAACCCGGCCCCGGACGTATGCCCTGTCTTCAGACCATCAACGTTCATGGTTTTATCCCACAACAGGCCATTACGGTTTTGCTGCGTGATTCCGTTCCAGGTAAGGCTTTTCTCACTGTACATATGGTAGAAATCTGGTTCACCATGGATGATAGCCCTCGACAATACGGCCAGATCGTAAGCAGAGCTATGCTGACCTGGCGCATCCAGACCATGGACCGTTTCAAAATGGGTGTCCTGCAGGTTCAGCTTTTGCGCATAGTTGTTCATCATCGCGACAAACTGCGGTTGTCCCCCGGCGATGTAATCAGCCAGCGCCACGCAGGCATCATTACCGGAATCAACAATTAGCCCGCGGCTGAGGTCGCGCACAGAAACGCGATCGCCTTGTTTCAGGAACATCAGGGATGAACCGACGAATACCGGATTGTCTTTCGCCCAGGCATCGCGCCCAACGGTGACAATATCGGTTGGACTAATGCGCTTACTGTCGATTGCGCGGTCAACAACATAGCCGGTCATCAGCTTGGTCAGACTGGCGGGGTTACGTTGCTGGTGTTCATTACCGGCTGTCAGAATTTGGCCCGTGGTGTAATCCATTAATACCCACGCCCCGGCATTTATCACAGGCGGCTGAGGGGCGAAGCTGGCGGCATCGGTCGCCCAGGCGGACGTAAAACTCATCGTGAATAGTGAAGCGGCAATAAACAAACGGCGTTTCAACAGCATGTCCTCAGAAAAGGGAGAAATAGCCGTTCTTTTTACGGAAGTTCTGTCGAACAAACTTGAATAAATTGCAAGAAAATGTGACACAAGGCACATTTTCTTGCTGTTATACAAGGCTGTCAGAGACAAACCGCGCGCGAAATTATCCTTTGCGTGGCGCAGTCTCTGCGTGATGACTGCGATGCCGATGGTAGCCGTCGATCATACTGCGGAAAATTTGCCCTGGCGTGTCGCCCAGCGTGCACAGGTAAATATGTGCGCAGATGAACAGCAAACCCACAATCGCTAACGCCATATGCAGCACCAGCATTACCGGCCCTCATAACAACCCTGTGATGATCAACAGCGGAACCAGCGCGTACATAATGGCCAGGTAGGCCAGTTGTTGCAGTGGGTTAAATTTATCCTTTGCCGTTGCGGCAAACGGATGCGGCTCGCCTTTCATGATGCCATACAGATAAAAGCGCGTTTGCAGCAGGCAGCGTGATATCAACCCGTTTAACTTCACGCGATAATGGCAGCCGTTGCCGCTGGTTGCGTTTATTAACACAAAGCCTATCCAGAAGGCCAGCAATGCGAAGCCGCACCAGGTATGCACCTGTACCATCAACGCTACCGGTCCGACAGAGAAGTGGCCAAACAGGCCGCTCATCAAAAGCAGAATAAAGAGTAGCGCATTTCCCCAGTGCCAACGGCGAACAGCCAGCGAATAGAGGTACTCCCGGTGCTCCTCTCCGGTTGCCGTTTTCGGCGCCAGCATCCGACGTAACAGCGCGTGCGTGACGAGGCCCGCAATCATCAGCACAACAATAACGCCCGCATAAATGAGCCACAACGGCCAGTAGTCCGGCGCATAATTAAGCTCCGCTCCCCAGATAGAATTCATACTTTACCCTCCTGATGGATCTCTTTACGCCGATAAACATTCACCGGACCACTACGCGTATCCTGCTGGCGATAAACCTCTTTTTGATTGATCCAGTGCTGTATTTCCGGGTCATCGCGACGACCAAACTTCAACGCATCCGTAGGACAAACGGAAACGCAGGCGGGCGACTGTCCAACCTCCAGGCGGGTATCCGCGCAGAAATTACATTTGTCTGCGATTCCCGTTTGTGGATTGAGGTAGCGTACATGGAACGGACAAGCAGCAACGCAGTAGTCACAGCCAATACAGCGGGATTTATCCACCTGCACAATGCCATTTTCATCGCGGAATGAAGCACCGGTTGGACAAACGCTGACGCACGGCGCATCTTCACAATGCTGGCAGGAAACACGAACAAACTGGAAGTGGGACAATGCCTCGGGTTCCTGTTCCGGTGAACGGATCTGCACCTGTAAGCGGCTAAAACCTTCAGGCACGTCATTCAGTACCTTGCAGGCAACCGTACACGCCTGACAACCAATACAGCGTTTTTCGTCATGCAGCATGACATAAGGGTTTATTGATTGATTCATGATGTACTCCTTTCTCATGCCCGACGAAGCGTAACGCCAGAGGTGTGGACCACCGTACCTGACACCGGACTGGTGACATGCGGAAGCAAATTACCGCAGTGAATACCGTGCGTCGTCGCGGCTGTTTTGGCTCCTGCCTTGGCGCCAAATCCCATATAGACGAATAGCGTATCGGGTCGAATACCAGCGGTGACCAGCGCTTTGCCTTTTTCCTTACCGGTTGCATTTTCCAGCCAGATGTCATCGCCGCTTTTGATGCCTTTTTCACGGGCCGTTTGCGGGTGGATCCACACCGCGTTGTCCCACATCAGCTCACTCAGCAGTGGCACATATTGCGTTGCGCCATTGGTATGAACCGCCACTTTCCCTTGAATAAAGTAGAGTTCATTGTCGCCTTTGAGCGCGAAATTGCGGGCGCGGGGAACACCGTAGCCAGGCAGGAGTGTTTCCAGCTCCGCAGAGTAAAGTTCGATTTTTCCTGACGGGGATTTAAAGCGCAGTTGTTCACCATAGGTGCCGTCGCTATCAACCGCAACCGCGCCCGGATAGCGCGCCACAAACTGACGCACCGCTTCGGGTTCGCGCAGCAATAGCGGAACACCCCACTCGCGATACCCTTTCTGACGTAGCTCAGCAGATAACGCATGATCGCCATTAAGCTGGTACAGCTGACGCGTTTGCATATCCTGCCATGGGTAGAATTGCCCAAGGCCTAACTGAACAGCCAGTTCTTTCCAGATTTGCCAGCTCGGACGCGCGTCACCGATAGGCTCTACAACCTGCTGACGCAGGGCATAGGCTGGATTCAGCCCTGACATATCAGAAACTTCTTCATCGCGCTCAAGGTAAGTACATTCAGGTAAAAGATAATCGGCATACGCCGCGCTTTCGCTTAAATAAACGTCGCAGCTGACCACCAGGTCGAGCTGTTCAACAGTCTTAACCAGATCTGGTCGACAGGTCACGGTCTGGAAAGGGTTGTGTCGGGACATAATCCATCCCTTCACCGGATACGGCGTTTGATTTAAGACGGCATCAATAATGCTCTGCACTACGCCGCCACCGGCCGCGATGTACTTGAACTGCGGGGCAACCAGATCGATACGCTGCGCCGTTGGCTTGGGTAACTTGGCATCGGGTTTTGCCAGCACGGGAGCAACTTTCTCTCCGGCCAGCTTATTGTACGTTGCCGCCGCTTTTTTCTGATACAACCCGCCCTCACGCTCAATATTTCCAAGTAACACATTGAGGGTGAAAATCATGCGCCGCATATCAATTTCTTCTTGCGAAAACGTCGCACGATGACCCGGACTGACGATGGCGTGAGGCGCGCAGGCGGCCATTTCGCGGGTGACCCGGATAATCACATCAGCAGGCACATCAGCGAGCTTTTGCGCCCATTCCGGCGTGGTCTCTTGTACCGCCTCAGCCAGTTGGTCAAACCCTGTGGTGTAGCGTGCCACAAAGTCTGCGTCATACAGATTTTCTTTGATCATGACGTGACACATCGCCATCAGCACCGGTAAGTCACCGCCAGGCTTAAGCGCATGCCATTCATCCGCTTTGCTGGAGAAGACGGACAAACGGGGATCAAAGCTGACCATCTTCGCGCCCTTTTCCTGCGCGGTCATCAGTTCATGCGTGTCGGCAACTTCAATGCCTTCATAGAGGTTATGGCCAAAAGAGACCATATAACGGGTATTGACGATATCCATGGCTAAATCGCCGCCCATCATAACTTTAGCGGCAATCGCTTTTCCGGCGGGACATGTCGACGCGTGAGTAAACGTGTTCGGCGATCCAAAAGCCGTCGCGAGATGAAATAAATGGCCAGAAAGCGAACCGGACTTGGAAGAGAATACGACCCCCTCGGGACCATGCTGCGCTTTTATTGCCGTCATTTTCTCGGCAATTTCTTTATATGCCTGCTGCCAGCTAATCACCTGCCATTCACCGCTCCCGCGAGGTCCTGTGCGTTTCATCGGTTTAACAATACGATGCGGGTCGTTGACCAGGCTAACACCGCTCCCTCCGCGCGCACAGACACGTGTGCCCTGCTGAGGCGCATTAGGGTTTCCTTGAATAAAAACCGTCTTATTATTAATTACCTGAGCCTGAATTGGGCAGCGAAAAGAACACATTTCGCACAAACTTGGCGTCAGGGATGTTTTCCCTTTTATGTGCTCGGGAGAATTTCGCGCCAGTGCGCCTGGTGGAAAACTTCCTATCGCACAGGCTGAGCAGCCTATCCCCACCCCTCGTAGAAAATTACGCCGACTAATGCTCATATAACCTCCTGTTATTAGATATATCCAATTATTATATGGAGTTTGGATTATTAATTCTTAACCTCACTCACATTTTATTACAATGGATACAAGCGTATTAATTGAAATATGAAACCGTTGTTTATAAAAGACTTTAAAAGTTTCCAGAACACAGAAAACGAAATGGAAATAACAATAATGGTTATCAATTAACTTATTTCCCAAGTTCTGATTTTAAGAAAATTTATTCCAGTAATTTCCTTTAATGAGGAGAAAATAATTAACCATTCGTTCAAAGCTTCGTTCAGCGCAATTTTCTTGCGGAGGTCATTCCGCATCGATAATCCTCTTGCTGATTCCCTCGCTATTTTTTGGTATTCTTAGATAAGCGCTAAATTGATCCCGGACATAACTGAACAATGAATGACGGCAAGCAGCAACCTGGTTTTCTCTTCCACGATTACGAGACCTTTGGTACCCATCCGGCGCTGGACAGACCCGCACAATTTGCGGCCATCCGCACAGATAACGATTTCAACATTATCGGTGAACCTGAAGTCTTTTATTGCAAACCCGCAGACGACTATCTGCCACAGCCAGAGGCGGTGCTGATTACCGGTATCACACCGCAGGAAGCACGTGAAAAGGGAGAAAATGAAGCTGCTTTTGCTGCGCGTATTCACGCCCTGTTTACCGTGCCGAAAACCTGCATTCTTGGCTATAACAACGTGCGCTTCGATGATGAAGTGACGCGAAACATCCTGTATCGCAATTTCTACGATCCCTATGCCTGGAGCTGGCAGCACGATAATTCGCGTTGGGATCTGCTGGATGTAATGCGAGCCTGCTATGCCCTGCGTCCTGAAGGTATTAACTGGCCGGAAAACGACGATGGCTTGCCCAGCTTTCGCCTGGAACATTTGACCAAAGCGAATGGGATTGAGCATGCCAATGCCCACGATGCAATGGCCGATGTGTATGCCACGATTGCAATGGCGCAATTAGTCAAGTCACGGCAACCACGTTTGTTTGAGTATCTCTATAGCTATCGTAATAAGCACAAACTGGCGGCGCTAATTGATGTGCCGCAGATGAAACCGCTGGTCCATGTCTCGGGCATGTTCGGCGCCTGGCGCGGTAACACCAGTTGGGTGGCGCCATTGGCCTGGCATCCGGAGAATCGCAACGCGGTTATCATGGTCGACTTAGCCGGTGATATTTCACCACTGCTCGAAATGGACAGCGACGCGCTGCGTGATCGGCTCTACACCGCTAAGGCAGATTTGGGAGGTAACCCAGCGGTTCCGGTTAAACTGGTGCACATCAACAAATGTCCGGTACTGGCACAGGCGAATACCCTGCGCCCGGAAGATGCAGATCGTCTTGGTATTAACCGCCAGCATTGTCTGGATAACCTCAAAACTCTGCGCGAAAACCCACAGGTACGCGACAAAGTCGTGGCAATCTTCGCCGAAGCGGAGCCCTTTGCGCCATCTGATAACGTAGACGCCCAGCTGTACAACGGCTTTTTCAGCGATGCCGACCGTGCCGCAATGAAAATCGTTCTGGAAACCGAGCCGCGCAATTTACCGGCGCTGGATATCACCTTTGTCGATAAACGCATTGAAAAGCTGCTGTTTAACTACCGTGCGCGTAACTTCCCCGGCACGCTGGATGAAGCCGAACAACAGCGCTGGCTGGACCATCGTCGTCAGGTATTCACGCCGGAGTTTTTGCAAAATTACGCCAATGAATTACAGATGCTGAGTCAGCAATATGCGGATAACAAAGAGAAGCTGACGCTGCTGAAAGCGCTCTGGCAATATGCGCAAGAGATTGTATAAATCCCACGTATAAAAAAACGGAGAACATGTCTCCGTTTTTTTTCAGCTAAATGCAATTATTACGCGATATCTTCGTCGTACTGCGGGACCGGGTTGCGGAAGCTTTTGGTCACGCAAGCCAGGTAGATCAGACCGATACCCGCCCAGATCAGGCCCAGAACCATTGAGCTTTCTTCCAGGTTCACCCACAGCGCGCCAACGGTCAGCGCACCGCACATTGGCAGGAACAGGTACTGGAAGTGATCTTTCAGCGTCTTGTTACGCTTCTCACGGATCCAGAACTGGGAGATTACCGACAGGTTAACGAAGGTAAACGCCACCAGCGCACCAAAGTTAATCAGCGCCGTCGCCATCACCAGGTCGAAGTTGATTGCCAGCAAAGCAATCGCACCAACCAGAATGATGTTCATGGACGGAGTACGCCATTTCGGGTGTACATAACCGAAGAAGCTTTTCGGGAATACGCCATCACGGCCCATCACGTACATCAGACGCGCAACGCCTGCATGCGCCGCCATACCGGACGCCAGTACGGTAATGGTAGAGAAAATCAGCGCGCCTACCTGGAAGAACTTACCAGCAACATACAGCATGATTTCTGGCTGCGAAGCATCTGGATCCTTAAAGCGCGAGATATCCGGGAAGTACAGCTGCAACAGATAGGTGGAGACGATAAAGATCAGGCCACCAATCAGAGCGGTCAGGAAAATCGCACGCGGGATCACGCGCTCAGCGTCTTTGGTTTCTTCTGACAGGTTGCTGATACCGTCAAAACCGGTGAACGAGAAGCACAGGATGGTCGCACCGGTGATCATCGGGATCACGTGCGCATCACCAGACCAGAACGGACGGCTGCTTGCCAGCGTACCGGCCCCTTCCCCTTCGAACACGCCATAAACGACCATGCCGAGGATCACCGCAATCAGCACCACCTGCAACAACACGATCACAGTGTTGAAATTGGCGACGGATTTGAGGCTACGCAGGTTGAAGGCGGTCATAAAGGCCACCAGCGCCACCACGAACATCCACGATGGAATCGAGGGCACCAGCGCTTCAAAATATATTTTCGCCAACAGAATGTTGATCATCGGCGCGAACAGGTAGTCCAGCAGCGATGACCAGCCAACCATAAAGCCAACGGTCGGGCTAATGGATTTCTGGGCGTAAGTGTAGGCAGAGCCTGCGGACGGATAGCGACGAACCAGTTTACCGTAGCTTAGTGCGGTAAAGAGGATGGCGATCAGTGCAAAGGCGTAAGCTGTCGGGACGTGACCATCGGTCATTCCTGAGACGATACCGAATGTATCGAACAGCGTCATCGGCTGCATATAGGCAAGGCCCATCATGACAACCGGAACCAGCGTAAGCGTTTTACGTAATTCCACGCGAGAGGTGTTTGGAGTAGCGTTATGCGACATAGTTATCCCCCATTACGGCGAAAACCGTCGCGTAAGCAAAAAATTGCCCCATTTTTTGTTAATCCTCAGCGACAACAACTGTCGATTTTTAAGTAAGTATCTATCCGGTACGAAGCCCGGCCTCTTTTATGAATGATTGGTTTGATGCAAAAAAATAACCGACGCGTATTAAAACGTCGGTTAATGTCATTTTTTGCAAGCGGCGTATTTTGCACTAATTTGGGGAGAAATAACAAGAGATTGAAGCAACTGTAAAAAAATATTTTTTCTCAACTGATTGATTTATCAGCATCCGTTTTAACATACACCCCGGCAATAGCACTATTTGCTAAAATCTCATCCCGCCACCAGGCGCTGGCAAGCCCGGCGGTCTGTTCATTCCACCCTATCCACACGGGTTCAAACAGAATTTGTCCGACCACTTTCTTTTCAATCAGCGCGCCGCTGTCCAAAAATCGCTGCGTCAGGTAACGTGGAATATATCCGCATCCCAAACCACTAATTTGCAGCTCCAGCTTGGTTTTGAAGTCAAAAACGGTAATCGCTTCCTGATCGTCCAACACCTGAACGCCGGAGATGTTCGCTTGATGCGCATTATCTCCCACCACGATGGCGCGAAAACGTCGAATAGTACGCCGATGTAATGGTTCCTGTTCCTGCGCCAGGGGGTGATGCGGCGCAACGACAAACACCTGTTCCAAAGCGCCCAGCCGCGCAAAGCCAAATTCACTCCCCGCTGGCGGTTCATGCATAGCACCGACAATAATATCCGCCCGCCCCTGAGTCAGTGCATCCCAGGAGCCGCCCAGAACGCCGTTAATAAATTTCAGACGCGTCACACTATGACGTTGATAGAAAGATTCGATAAGGGGAGCCAGCAGGGAAAAGGGAAACGTATCATCGACGCCGATAACCAGTTCATTCTCCCAGCCTTCATGGAGCTTAATGGCTTGCTTTTCGAGTTCGCGGACGGAGTGCAATACCTCTCGCCCCTTTTCCAGCAGCATTTGACCGGTGCGGGTAAACTTAGCCCGGTGCCCACTGCGATCTAATAACTGAATATTAAGATCGCTTTCCAGTTTATGGACGGTGTAGCTAAGCGCAGACGGCGTCTTATACAATTTTGCCGACGCCGCCGCGAAACTGCCCTCTTTTTCTAACGCATCGAGGATGATAAGAACGTCCAGCAGTGGTTTCATACTCGCCCCCTGGCGGTATACAGCGACACTCTGCTGGCCTGTCACTCCATCGGCATCACCAGCGGATCGGGATACTGGTACTCAAATCCAAGCTCATTACAAATACGGCTGCCATCAATGACTTTACCTTTACCGTTATCCGCACCACCGCGAAATTCCGGCGGTTCCATCCCCAACTGGCGGGCCATCTGTGGATAGAACACATTACGCGCCGGATGCAAAGGCGCACATATATTATAGATGTGTCCCCCTTTGGGCGCTTGCAGCAGCAACGTGATGGCAGAAACGACATCATCAAGATGCACCAGATTGACGCCATGGTGTCCATCTGGCGCCGTCTTACCCGCGAAAAATCGGCCAGGATGTCTTCCCGGACCAACCAGCCCGGCCAGGCGCAGAATATCAACCGAGGTGCCAGGCAAGTTGTGCAGCCAGTCTTCAAGTTCTTTCAGGACACGCCCGCTGGCGGTGACCGGGTTACGCGGTGTTCCCTCTTTCACGATGCCCTGGACATCACCATAGACCGACGTCGAGCTGGTAAAAATAATCCGCGGGATCCGGTACGCCAATGCACTGTCCACCAGCTCCTGCATGGCCTGCAGGTAAAATGCCTCCCCCGGCCCGCTACGGCGCGCAGGTAGCGTAATAACCAGAGCATCAGCGTCCATGAGTGCGTCGAGATCGTCGGCCTCACAGACCAGTTCAGGCTCCAGGCGCAGCGAGTAACTCTCGATACCGCTCATGCGGGCCGCTTCCACTCCATCTAATGTGGTTTTGCTGCCGGTCACCTGCCAGCCTCTCGCCGCCAGCGACATGGCTAACGGCATGCCTAACCAACCTAACCCGACAATTGCGACCTTTTTCATGCCTTCTCTCCTGACTTTTGGCCTATAACGCAAGGCTACGCCAGCCCACGGTGGCTGACAATTCATAGTATCAATATGAAATGAATTAATGATCAAAAAAAGCCCTTGCTTTCCGTAGCTAAAGTGGTTTAGGTTAAAAGACATCAAATGAATAAACATTCATCGAGAAATTTATGACACGCGCTCAATTTAAACACCATCATCACCATCATCCTGACTAGTCTTTCAGGCGATGTGTGCTGGGAGACATTTAAATCTTCCAGCGGTGCATGAGCGTATGAGAAAGCCCCCGGAAGATTTCTTCCGGGGGCTTTTTTTGTGCGTGACCCAAACTGATTCAGACAGGATAACGAGGAACAAATAATGTTAGACAACACCCGTTTACGCATAGCTATGCAGAAATCAGGCCGTTTAAGCGACGATTCACGCGAATTACTGGCCCGTTGCGGCATTAAAATTAATCTTCACACCCAACGCTTAATTGCGATGGCAGAGAATATGCCGATTGATATTCTGCGCGTGCGTGATGACGATATCCCGGGTCTGGTGATGGACGGCGTCGTTGATCTTGGCATCATTGGGGAAAACGTTCTGGAAGAAGAGCTGCTCAACCGTCGGGCACAGGGTGAAGATCCTCGCTATTTTACCCTGCGTCGTCTGGACTTCGGCGGCTGCCGTCTTTCGCTGGCAACCCCGGTTGATGAAGCCTGGGATGGCCCGACCGCGCTGAACGGGAAGCGTATCGCCACCTCTTACCCGCACCTGCTCAAGCGTTATCTCGATCAAAAAGGGGTGTCATTTAAATCCTGTCTGTTAAACGGTTCTGTCGAAGTCGCACCCCGCGCGGGCCTTGCCGATGCGATCTGCGATCTGGTCTCAACCGGTGCGACACTTGAAGCCAATGGTTTGCGTGAAGTGGAAGTGATTTACCGATCTAAAGCGTGTCTGATTCAGCGCGATGGCGAAATGGCCGCAGCCAAACAGCAGTTGATCGACAAACTCCTGACCCGCATCCAGGGGGTTATTCAGGCTCGTGAATCCAAATACATCATGATGCACGCGCCGAGCGAGCGTCTGGACGAAGTCATCGCCCTGCTGCCTGGCGCTGAGCGCCCTACCATTCTGCCACTGGCGGGTGACCAGCAGCGTGTGGCCATGCACATGGTCAGCAGCGAAACCCTGTTCTGGGAAACAATGGAAAAACTGAAAGCGCTCGGTGCCAGCTCAATTCTGGTGCTGCCGATTGAGAAGATGATGGAGTAACGGCCATGAGCTTCAATACCCTGATTGACTGGAATAGCTGTAGCCCTGAGCAGCAGCGCGAACTGCTAATGCGCCCGGCGATTTCCGCCTCTGAAAGCATTAGCCGCACAGTGGCCGAGATCCTTGAAAACGTCAAAAACAACGGCGACCAGGCACTGCGCGAATACAGCGCGAAGTTTGATAAAACCGAGGTCGGCGCGCTATGCGTCACCGAGCAAGAAATTCAGCAGGCCAGCAGTCGCCTGAGCGACAAGCTGAAACAAGCCATGCAGGCGGCGGTACGTAATATTGATACTTTCCACAGCGCGCAAATTCTGCCGCCGGTGGATATCGAAACCCAGCCGGGCGTACGCTGCCAGCAGGTTACCCGCCCTATCGCTTCCGTGGGCCTGTATATTCCTGGCGGGTCGGCACCGCTGTTCTCTACCGTATTAATGCTGGCGACCCCGGCGCGCATCGCCGGCTGCAAAAAAGTGGTGCTGTGCTCGCCACCGCCAATTGCCGATGAAATCCTCTACGCTGCGCAGCTGTGTGGCGTGAAAGAAGTGTTTAACGTGGGTGGCGCACAGGCCATTGCCGCGCTGGCGCTGGGCACGGAGTCTATTCCGAAGGTCGATAAAATCTTCGGGCCGGGCAATGCGTATGTGACCGAAGCCAAACGCCAGGTCAGCCAGCGTCTTGACGGCGCCGCCATCGACATGCCTGCCGGACCATCCGAAGTATTGGTTATCGCCGACAGCGGCGCAACGCCAGATTTTGTCGCCTCCGACCTGCTCTCTCAGGCCGAGCACGGTCCGGACTCGCAGGTGATCCTGCTGACGCCGGACGCTAAGCTTGCCGAGGGAGTTGCCGAAGCTGTTGAACGTCAGCTCGCCGAGCTGTCCCGCGCCGACACCGCGCGTCAGGCGCTCTCTGCCAGCCGCTTAATCGTAGCGAAAGATCTGGCGCAGTGCGTTGAAATCTCCAACGCCTACGGGCCGGAGCACCTGATCATTCAGACCCGCAACGCACGTGAGCTGGTTGACGACATTACCAGCGCCGGTTCGGTGTTCCTTGGTGACTGGTCACCGGAATCCGCAGGCGACTACGCTTCCGGCACCAACCACGTGCTGCCAACCTACGGTTATACCGCAACCTGTTCCAGCCTGGGGCTGGCTGATTTCCAGAAACGGATGACCGTACAGGAATTAACACCACAAGGTTTCTCTGCGCTGGCCGCCACCATTGAAACCCTGGCCGCGGCTGAGCTGCTGACCGCCCACAAAAATGCCGTCACCCTGCGCGTTAACGCCCTGAAGGAGCAAGCATGAGCACTGACAACTTTCTCAGCGTCACTGATTTAGCCCGTAAGAATGTACGCGAGTTAACGCCTTATCAGTCTGCCCGCCGTCTTGGCGGTAACGGCGACGTCTGGCTCAACGCGAATGAATACCCCACCGCCGTTGAGTTTCAGCTAAGCCAGCAAACGCTGAACCGCTACCCGGAGTGCCAGCCGAAAGCCGTGATTGAGAATTACGCGCAGTATGCAGGCGTCAAGCCGGAGCAGGTGCTGGTCAGCCGCGGCGCAGATGAAGGGATCGAACTGCTGGTGCGCGCTTTTTGCGAACCCGGTAAAGATGCGATTCTGTACTGCCCGCCGACTTACGGCATGTACAGCGTCAGCGCTGAAACAATTGGCGTCGAATGCCGTACCGTCCCGACACTTGACGACTGGCAACTGGATTTACAAGGTATCGCGGACAAGCTTGATGGTGTGAAGGTGGTCTACGTATGCAGCCCTAATAACCCAACGGGCCAGTTGATTAAGCCACAGGATCTGCGTTCGCTGCTCGATATGACGCAGGGTAACGCTATCGTGGTTGCCGATGAAGCGTATATCGAGTTTTGCCCGCAGGCCACGCTGGCGGGCTGGCTGTCTGAATATCCGCACCTGGTAATTTTACGCACGCTGTCCAAAGCGTTTGCTCTCGCCGGTTTACGCTGCGGGTTTACGCTGGCAAATGAAGAAATTATCAATCTGCTGTTAAAGGTGATCGCCCCTTACCCGCTCTCTACACCGGTGGCGGATATCGCCGCCCAGGCGCTGACGCCGCAAGGGGTTGCCGCCATGCGCCAACGCGTCCAGCAGATCCTGCAAGAGCGTCAGTACCTGGTGGAAAACCTGAAAACAATTCGCTGTGTAGAACAGGTTTTCGATTCTGAAACCAACTATGTTCTGGCGCGCTTCACCGCATCCAGCAGCGTATTTAAATCTTTGTGGGATCAGGGCATTATCTTACGAGACCAGAACAAACAACCTTCGTTAAGCGGCTGTCTGCGTATTACTGTCGGAACCCGTGAAGAGAGCCAGCGCGTCATTGACGCCTTACGTGCGGAGCAAGTATGAGCCAGAAGTATCTTTTTATTGACCGTGATGGAACCCTGATTTCCGAACCGCCAACTGACTTTCAGGTCGATCGCTTTGACAAACTGGCTTTTGAGCCGGAAGTCGTTCCTGTTTTGCTGAAACTGCAAAAGGCGGGTTTTAAGCTGGTGATGATCACCAACCAGGATGGACTGGGAACCCAGAGCTTTCCACAGGCCGATTTTGACGGCCCGCATAATCTGATGATGCAAATATTCACCTCTCAGGGTGTGAGGTTTGATGACGTGCTGATTTGCCCGCACCTGCCGAAGGACGAATGCGCTTGCCGGAAGCCAAAAGTGAAGCTGGTTGAGCAGTACCTGGTTGAACAGGCCATGGACATAGCAAACAGCTACGTCATTGGTGATCGTGCCACAGATATTCAGCTGGCTGAAAACATGGGAATTCGCGGATTGCGTTATCACCGTGACACCCTGAACTGGGCGATGATCGGCGAACAGTTGACCAGGCGTGACCGCTACGCGCACGTTGAGCGCAATACCAAAGAAACGCAGATTGACGTCAAAGTCTGGTTGGACCGCGAAGGTCAAAGCAAAATCAATACCGGCGTTGGCTTCTTTGACCACATGCTGGATCAAATCGCCACTCACGGTGGTTTTCGCATGGAGATAGCCGTTAAGGGCGATCTGTATATTGACGATCACCACACCGTAGAAGATACCGGTCTGGCGCTGGGTGAGGCCTTAAAGCTGGCATTAGGCGATAAACGTGGCATCAACCGTTTTGGTTTTGTCCTGCCGATGGACGAGTGTCTGGCACGTTGCGCGCTGGATATCTCCGGGCGTCCGCACCTGGAATACCGCGCTGAGTTTACCTACCAGCGCGTGGGCGATCTGAGCACGGAGATGATTGAACACTTCTTCCGCTCACTCTCTTACACCATGGGTGTCACCCTGCACCTGAAAACCAAAGGGAAAAATGACCACCACCGCGTGGAAAGCCTGTTTAAAGCCTTTGGCCGCACGCTGCGTCAGGCAATTCGCGTAGAAGGCGACACGCTGCCCTCCTCAAAAGGAGTGTTGTAATGAACGTAGTGATCCTGGATACCGGCTGCGCCAATCTGAACTCGGTGAAATCCGCCGTCGCGCGCCATGGATACGACCCGGTTGTCAGCCGCGATGCGGATGTGGTGCTCCGTGCCGATAAGCTGTTTCTACCCGGCGTTGGTACCGCGCAGGCGGCTATGGACCAGTTGCACGAGCGTGAACTTATTGAGCTGATTAAGGCCTGTACACAGCCGGTGCTGGGGATCTGCTTAGGCATGCAACTGCTTGGGCGGCGCAGTGAAGAGAGTAACGGTGTCTCCCTGTTGGGCATTATTGATCAGGACGTCCCTAAAATGACCGATTTCGGTCTGCCGCTGCCGCATATGGGCTGGAATCGCGTTTATCCGCAGGCGGGAAATCGTCTGTTCCAGGGTATTGACGATGGGGCGTATTTCTACTTTGTCCACAGCTACGCGATGCCAGTGAATCCATGGACCATCGCCCAATGTCATTACGGCGAACCGTTTACCGCGGCAGTGCAAAAGGACAATTTCTTTGGCGTGCAGTTCCACCCGGAACGTTCGGGTGCGGCTGGGGCGCAGTTGCTGAAAAACTTTCTGGAGATGTAATGATTATTCCGGCATTAGATTTAATCGACGGCACGGTGGTGCGTCTTCATCAGGGCGATTACGCACAGCAACGTGATTACGGCAACGATCCTCTGCCCCGCTTGCAGGATTATGCGGCACAAGGCGCGCAGGTCCTACATCTGGTGGATCTGACCGGGGCAAAAGATCCGCAGAAACGACAAATACCACTGATTAAAACGTTGGTCGCGGGCGTCAATGTTCCGGTGCAGGTGGGCGGCGGTGTGCGTACTGAAGCGGACGTTGCGGCACTGCTTGACGCCGGTGTGGCGCGTGTGGTGGTCGGTTCGACGGCGGTTAAATCCCCTGAGGAAGTTAAGAGCTGGTTCGAACGTTTTGGCGCCGACGCGCTGGTGCTGGCGCTGGACGTACGTATTGATGAGCAAGGAAATAAGCAGGTTGCGGTCAGCGGCTGGCAGGAAGATTCCGGGGTTTCGCTGGAAGAACTGGTGGAAACCTATTTGCCCGTGGGTCTGAAGCATGTGCTGTGCACCGATATTTCCCGCGACGGTACGCTGGCGGGTTCAAACGTCGCGCTTTATGAAGAAGTGTGCGCCAAATATCCGCAGGTGGCGTTTCAGTCATCTGGTGGCATTGGCGGAATCGAGGATGTAGCGGCCCTGCGCGGGACCGGAGTACGCGGCGTGATTGTCGGACGCGCCCTGCTGGAAGGTAAGTTCACCGTTGAGGAGGCCATCCAATGCTGGCAAAACGCATAATTCCTTGTCTGGACGTTCGCGATGGACAGGTGGTAAAAGGCGTCCAGTTTCGCAATCACGAGATTATTGGCGACATCGTTCCGCTGGCAAAACGCTATGCCGATGAAGGCGCAGATGAACTGGTGTTCTACGATATCACCGCTTCCAGCGATGGCCGTGTAGTCGATAAAAGCTGGGTATCGCGCGTGGCGGAAGTGATCGACATTCCGTTCTGCGTTGCCGGTGGGATTAAGTCCATCGATGATGCGGCGCGTATTCTCTCCTTCGGGGCGGATAAAATCTCCATCAACTCCCCGGCGCTGGCTGACCCGGAGCTTATCACGCGTCTGGCGGACCGCTTTGGCGTACAGTGCATTGTGGTGGGTATCGATACCTGGTATGACGCTGCAACCGGTAAATATCACGTTAACCAGTACACCGGGGATGAGAGTCGTACCCGCATCACGCAGTGGGAAACGCTGGATTGGGTGCAGGAAGTGCAGAAACGTGGCGCGGGCGAAATCGTGCTGAACATGATGAATCAGGACGGTGTGCGTAACGGCTACGATCTGGAACAGCTGAGAAAAGTGCGCGACGTTTGCCATGTACCGCTGATTGCCTCCGGTGGCGCGGGCACCATGGAACACTTCCTCGAAGCCTTCCGGGATGCTGACGTTGACGGCGCGCTTGCCGCCTCCGTCTTCCACAAGCAAATTATCAATATTGGCGAATTAAAAGCGTACCTGGCAACACAGGGCGTGGAGATCAGGATATGTTAACGAAGCAACAATGCCGCGAGCTGGACTGGGAAAAAACTGACGGACTGATGCCAGTTGTCGTGCAGCATGCGGTCTCCGGCGAAGTATTGATGCTGGGTTATATGAACCCGGAGGCGCTGGATAAAACGCTTGAAAGCGGTAAGGTAACCTTTTTCTCGCGGACCAAACAACGCCTGTGGACTAAAGGTGAAACCTCGGGCAACTTTCTTAATGTGGTCAGCATCACGCCCGATTGCGATAGCGACACCCTGTTAGCACTGGTTAACCCGATTGGACCAACCTGCCACAAAGGCACCTCAAGCTGCTTTGCTGACACCAGCCATCAGTGGCTGTTCCTGTATCAGTTAGAACAACTACTGGCTGAGCGTAAAACCGCCGACCCGGCAAGCTCTTACACCGCGAAGCTGTATGCCAGCGGCACCAAACGCATTGCGCAAAAAGTGGGTGAAGAAGGTGTGGAAACCGCGCTGGCCGCCACCGTGAACGATCGTTTCGAGCTGACGAATGAAGCCTCTGACCTGATGTACCACCTGTTAGTGCTGCTACAGGATCAGGAGCTTGACCTGACCACCGTGATTGAGAACTTACGTAAGCGTCATCAGTAATCTACAGACGTAAAAAAACCGGGCAAGCCCGGTTTTTTTGTTATTAGATTAGGCTTACTGCGCTCTGGCTTTGTAACCACGCAGTGCATTTCGCCCCAGCACGATACCTGCACCAATCATCCCACCCAGCAATACTGCCAGTACCAAGGTAATTGCTTTTTTCGGACTGTCGCGACGAATCGGCAACGTTGGTTTCATCACGTAGCGATAAGTGTGCAGTTTTGCCTTCTCGATTTTTAATGCTTCAATATCCAGCAGGTTTTGCTTGGTCTGATAGTAATTACCAGAGAAAATCAATGGACGCGTTGCTTCGTGCTCAATCATTGATCTCAAAGCATCGCTGCCCAGCAGCAGCATACTATCCTGTGTAACATCCTGAGTTTGCTGAATTTGCGGCTTAGTGACACCTGCCTGTTCTGCATAACGCAACGCTTCCTGGATTTGCTTGATGCGCAAATCTTTTTGTTCCTGAGCGACGACTTCCTGGGTCTTCAGAGAGTCTTCAAGAGTACTGGTTTGCAGCTTGATGTTATCAGTCAGGTCAAGCTCCAGCTCTTTGGCAACTTTTTCATCAGTTTGTTGAATGTATTCAGCCAACTGACGCTGAGCTTCTTCTGGTGATCCGCCAACATAAGAAACTGCTAACGGCAACTGTTGGCCTTTAACAGACTGCTCAATTGACAATTTCTCTGGTTTTTCCTGATTATCAAGCGTTTCAGCCAATGCAGAGAAAGAGGTACTGAAACGACCAATAACGTTTGTCTGCAGTTCAGTTACCTTAGGTGCACTGGCGCCATACATCACGTTAAGCGCGTTGTTATAGGTGGCAATCTGTCCGACATCAGGTTGAGTAATAATTGCAGTAGAGGTCCATTTCTCTTTAGCAACCGCCAGATAGCCCACGGCCAGTGCAATGGCAACAACAATCGCGACAACGATAGTGACTTTCCCACGCCATAATTGCAGCAGCAAATCAATCAAATCAATCTGTTCCGGATCGTTAACGCGCCCGGACATGTTGTTATCACTTACAGACATAAATACCCTAATTAAGGAAAGGCTTAAACTCGAATTAGTTTAGCTATAATTTGAAGCAATTCCATAGGATTAATGATAAAAAAATCAAATTGTTTGAGAGATTTTGATTGGTATTTTAGTCACTGGTGAAAAAGGGAAGGAATTTAAAAGAAGTGTCAATATACAAAAGATACTCTTTACAGGAAAAGCATCGATCAGCGGGTTAAATGTCAGAATGGTTTATGCTCAACACTTTTGTCAATAAATTCATGGCATGAATATTTATTGACTTACCCGTAAAAATGGTATGAGTAAAAAGGATAACCATTAGCTTTTTTGCCATCTGACGGTATTATTCCAGTTTTCGTTGCACCAGATAGTGCCTGGCTGCTTTTTAGCCGAAAAGAGGTGACCTGCCCCCACGATTAGATACAACAC
>NZ_SZWZ01000097.1:0-194095 GCF_005281025.1 Citrobacter sp. wls714
CCCTTACAAGGAGGGGGTCGGCGGTTCGAGCCCGTCATCACCCACCAACTACTTTATGTAGTCTCCGCCGTGTAAAACAAGAAATTGAGAAGTGGGTGATTAGCTCAGCTGGGAGAGCACCTCCCTTACAAGGAGGGGGTCGGCGGTTCGATCCCGTCATCACCCACCACTTTCTCGCCAGCTGGATTTCTTGTTAAAATGTGAAGTACCGAAGTGGGTGATTAGCTCAGCTGGGAGAGCACCTCCCTTACAAGGAGGGGGTCGGCGGTTCGATCCCGTCATCACCCACCACTTCGGGTCGTTAGCTCAGTTGGTAGAGCAGTTGACTTTTAATCAATTGGTCGCAGGTTCGAATCCTGCACGACCCACCAATGTAAAAAGGCGCCCTAAAGGCGCCTTTTTGCTATGCGCAAAATTCAACGATTCGAACCTGCAGCAGGTTCGGGTCGAACGTAGTGAGACAACGGAGCCGTTTACGGCGACGGCCCGAAGGGCGAGCGAAGCGAGTCATCCTGCACGACCCACCAATGTAAAAAGGGCGCTGGCGGCGCCTTTTTGCTATCTGCAATATGGAAGATTCGAACCTGCTTGCCTGATGCGCTTCGCTTATCAGGCCTACAGGCAACACCGCACGCGTAGGCCGGATAAGACGTTAGTCGCCATCCGGCGCAGACATCATACCGTCAACGCCGCCACCAGTTTCTCCAGTGCTGGCGTTGCCTGCAGTTGGTCATACACAATATACAAATCTGCCGGAATACGTTCCTCTAACGGACGGAACACCACACCCGGCCAGCTCATCTGCGCATAACTGTCTGCAATCAACGTAATTCCAACCCCCATACTGATCATCGCCAACACCGTTTGCGGCTCCTTCACCTCGCGAATAATCATTGGCGAAAATCCGGCGCTTTGGCAAACGCGCTGTAAAAATGCCCAGTCGGTATGAATGGACGGCATCGTGACAAAATATTCGTTCAGCAATGCTTCCAATGGTATCGCGGCAAGTTCAGCCAGGGGATGCTCTTCTGGCATCGCCACCAGAAAAGAGGATTCGTGCAAACGCAGGCTGGTGAATCCAGGCGAAGGTTCTGTCGCCATCCGCCAAATTCCCGCATCCAGCTCACGTCGTTCCAGCATCGTCATCTGCATGGCAGGCATATTCTCGCGAAACAGCACTTCAACATTAGGGTTATCTTTTAAGAAACGCCGCATTACTGGACGCATTTTTCCCCACATCGCCGTACCGATAACACCGAGCTCAATCCGCCCTGCGTCTCCGCGACCAATCTGCTCCACTCGCGCCAGCGCCTGATTCGCACTGGATAGCAATCGGCGCGACTCTTCCATCAAAATTTTTCCGGCGTGAGTTAAGGCTACACTGCGAGAATGTCGGATAAATAGCAAAGTGCCGAGCTGTTGTTCCAGCTCTTTAATATGCGTACTGAGCGGTGGTTGCGACATATTCAGGCGAGCAGCAGCGCGTCCAAAATGCAGTTCTTCTGCGACAGCAAGAAAATAACGCAGTAACTTCAGATCGATACGGTGCGTGCGTTCCATGGATAGTGCGCTCCTGAGGACAAAGGATAATGCGCAAAGTTACCACATCGCAGCGCAGAACATGAAACGGCAGGTATCAGGACCCCGCCGCTAATGTCACGTTAATGTGCCAGTGATTTCTGCACCCGCCGTTCAGGGTCATGTTTATATTTGAAGAACAACGCAAAGATAACCGCAAGCGCTAACGCATACGCGGCAAACACCAGCCAGATGGTTTGCCAATCCTTAACGCCATCGACAGAGAAGTAATCTACCGCCATCCCGCTCAGGATTGAACCCACCCAAGCGCCCACGCCGTTGACCATCGTCATAAATAGCCCCTGCGCACTGGCGCGAATGTTAGAACTCACTTCCTGCTCTACAAACACCGATCCTGAAATATTGAAGAAATCAAACGCGCAACCGTAGACAATCATCGACATCAGCAGCATAACAAAGCCGACCGGGGACGGATCGCCAAAGGCAAAAAAACCAAAGCGCAGCGTCCACGCCAGCATGCTCATTAGCATTACCGTTTTAATACCAAAGCGTTTGAGGAAGAACGGGATGGTGAGGATAAAGCCCACTTCCGCCATCTGCGAAACTGAAAGCAGGATAGAGGGATACTTCACCACAAAACTGTCGGCAAACTCAGGATTACGGGCAAAATCATGCAGGAACGGATTGCCGAAAACATTAGTGATTTGCAGTACCGCCCCCAACATCATCGCAAACAAAAAGAAGATAGCCATGCGTGGATTTTTAAACAAAACAAAAGCATCCAGCCCAAGCTTGCTGGCAAGCGTTGTGTTCGCTTTCTTCTCTGCAACCGGAATTTTCGGCAACGTCAACGCATACAGCGCCAGCAATAACGATGCGCCAGAAGCGATATACAGTTGCGCACTGCTCAGCTCCAGCCCCATCAGGCTCACCGTCCACATGGCCACAATAAACCCTATAGTGCCAAACACGCGAATGGGGGGGAAAGCGGTGACCGGATCCTGACCCGATTGTGCAAGGCATGAGTATGAGACGCTGTTCGATAACGCAATCGTCGGCATATATGCCATCGCGTTAACCAACATCACCCAAAACATCGTCTGGGGATCGGTAACGGTGGTGGCGTATAGCAACACCCCCGCGCAGACCAGATGGCAAAGCATGTAGGCGCGTTCGGCGCGTAGCCATTTATCGGCGATGATCCCCATTATGCCCGGCATGATAATCGCCGCCAGCCCTTTTGAACTGTAGACCATACCCACATTCGCGCCGGTAAAATCCAGGGTATTAATCATGTAAGAACCCAGGGTAACCAGCCAACTCCCCCAGATGAAATATTGCAAAAACGACATGAGCTTTAAGCGAGATGCGATACCCATTTTTCCGTTCCTTGCCAAAAAAGTAAGACCCCGCAAGCGGGGTCATTTTCTAATTATTCAGGCCAGTTTGCGCAAAAAGCCGCAGATCAGATTGATAAAGTTCTGCCGGGAGAGTTCCGCTGCCGCCAGCGTCTGCGCGTGAGATAATTTCACATCGCCCAACCCTTCAGCCAGGTTAGTGATAGCTGCGACCGCAACCACTTTCAGACCGCAGTGGCGTGCAGAGATAACTTCAGGCACCACCGACATCCCCACCACATCGCCACCAATGATTTGCATCATGCGAATTTCTGCCGCGGTTTCAAAATTTGGCCCCGGATAAGAGACAAATACGCCTTCGCTCAGCGGGAAACCTTCTTCTGCGGCAACGGTTTGTAGAATTGCACGATATTCAGCATCATAGGCATTCGCCAGCGAAAAGAATCGCTCGCCAAAACGCTCATCGTTAAGTCCCACCATCGGTGTACCAGGCATCGTATTGATGTGATCGCTAAGCGCAACCAGACTACCTGGCCCAACTTCAGGGCGGAGGGAGCCTGCGGCATTAGTACAAAATAACAGTTCACAGCCCAGCAGCTTCAGTGTGCGAATGGCATCGGTCATCACCGTCATACCGCGCCCTTCATAAAAATGCCCGCGACCTTTCATACAGGCCACCGGTACGCCCGCCAGATTTCCCAGCACAAGTTCACCGGCATGACCGTGAACGGTGCTCACCGGGAACCCGGGAAGCTTCTCGTAAGAGATGGCCACCGCATCCTCAATTTGATCCGCCAACGCGCCCAGGCCTGAGCCAAGAATAAAAGCGACACGTGGAGTGAAATCCGGCTTATAGCTACGAATAATATCGGCGCTGTACCAGGGATTTTGCGAGAAAAGAGAGTGGCTCATGAGATATCCTTAATACTGAGTAATCGAAATAACGTCACGTACCGGACTGTTATAGCGGGACTACGCAATCGATTACCAATACCGTTTATCCCGATAAGCGATAGTAAATCTGTATCGATGAGTTGCACTAAATCAGCTTGAAATCACATTATTTTCGAGCCAGAAATGGCACAGGAATACAGATACATGAAGGTTTGGGATTTTAATGATTAAACTCCACTCTGCCGTATTGTCGCTGAAGTTCTGTTCGCTGATGCCGATACTCATGTTTTATGGCACGAGGAATCCGTATGACAACTATCAACGTTTCCACCCCAACTGTTCAAAGCAGTAGCGGCGGTGGAAAAGCACCAGCCGGGAATGACATCTCCGCACAGATTGCACAAATCACCCAAAAGATAACCAAGCTAACCCAGCAGCTCAAAGATATCCCCAATAGCAGTGGCAGTGTTGAGCAGAAACGCGAGCAGCAGGAGCTTATTCAGACTCAAATCAAGATGTTACAAGCACAGCTGGCTCAGTTGTTGCGCCAGCAGGCCGAGGAGTCACAGCAAAAGCAAAGCGCCGATCAAAGAAAAGCTGAGGGCGTCAACAATGCTACCGGCCAACATCAGGTCGATATTTATATCTGATACAACGGATCTCGGGCACGACCGGCGGTTAATTCACTGGCCTGCATCCGCACTACGTCCCACAGCGCCTGGGCTGCAGTCGATAAAGAACGATTTTTACGTCGTGCCAGCATCAATTGTCGTTCCACCACCGGCGTCAGGCGTTTTACCTGCAAATGGCTGCCCTGTGGCAGAGGAAGCGCCAGCGCGGGCAGTACGCTGATACCAATGCCCGCCTCTACCATCGGAAACAACGTAGCCGGGTGACCAATCTCCTGAACAATATTGGCATCAATCGAAAAGTGGGCCAGCGCCGCATCGATCAGCGGTCGACTGCCGGAAGCGTAATCCTGTAGCACCAGACGCTCATGATAGAGATCCTGCCAGTTTACCCATTCCCGCTGGGCTAACGGATGATCCTGCCGACACAGCAACAGGAAAGGTTCGGACAGTACGGCTTCACACTGCAGATCGGTCACAGCACCAGGATCAATCACAATGCCAAAATCGACTTCTCCCTGGCGAATGCTTTCCAGCACCCACTGCTGTGGCCTGTCGTGCAGCACAAAATCGATCGCAGGATAAAGCTGATTACTCTGGGCAATACACTGTGGAATCAGGTGCGCGGAGATCGTCTGGCTGGCGGCAACGCGCACCGTTCCGGTTAACTGTGTCCCCACCTGGCCTGCTTCACGCAGGGTGCTGTGCAGTTCATCCAGAATACGCTCCAGTCGTGCCGCCAACTGATGCCCGGCTTCTGTCAGTACCACTTCTCGCGTTGTTCTATCTAATAATCGGACGCCCGTCTGCCCTTCCAGCTCTTTAACGCTATGGCTGACTGCCGACTGGCTTAAGCCAATGATATCCCCCGCCCGGCTAAAACTTTTAGCCTGAGCGACGGTAACAAAAATACGGAGCTGACGCAGAGAGTAATTCATCTATTCGATTCATATATGGATGCAATAAATCAATTTTATTTCTCAAACGGAAAAACGCAAAATGTTCCTACCGAATTTCAGGAGCTTTTATGAAACTATTTCGTATTCTTGATCCGTTCACGATAACGCTAATTACCGTCGTTTTACTGGCTTCCTTTTTCCCGGCCGAGGGCGGTTTTGTCCCTTTTTTTGAAGGCTTAACCACCGCCGCCATTGCCCTGCTGTTTTTTATGCACGGGGCAAAGCTGTCGCGTGAGGCCATTATTGCCGGTGGTAGCCACTGGCGTTTGCATCTGTGGGTCATGTGCAGCACTTTCGTCGTCTTCCCGGTATTGGGTGTTCTGTTCGCGTGGTGGGCACCGGTCAATGTTGACCCGATGCTGTATTCCGGTTTCCTGTATCTGTGTATTTTGCCGGCCACGGTGCAGTCGGCCATCGCCTTTACATCGCTGGCCGGAGGTAACGTCGCCGCCGCCGTGTGCTCCGCTTCGGCCTCCAGCCTGCTGGGTATTTTCCTTTCACCACTGCTGGTAGGCCTGGTGATGAATATGCACGGCGCGGAAGGCAGCCTGGAGCAGGTGGGGAAAATTATGCTGCAACTGCTGCTGCCATTCGTGTTGGGACATCTTTCGCGTCCATGGATTGGTAACTGGGTATCACGACATAAAAAATGGATCGCCAAAACGGACCAATCCTCCATTTTACTGGTGGTGTACTCCGCCTTTAGCGAAGCCGTCGTTAACGGGATCTGGCACAAAGTAGGAATTGGCTCACTGCTTTTTATCAGCGTGGTCAGCATCGTTCTGCTGGCAATTGTGATTGGCATAAACGTCTTTGTTGCCCGGAAATGCGGCTTCAATAAAGCCGATGAAATCACCATTGTCTTCTGCGGTTCGAAAAAGAGCCTGGCGAATGGGATCCCAATGGCAAATATTCTGTTCCCGACTTCGGTGATTGGCATGATGGTGCTGCCGTTGATGATCTTCCATCAAATTCAGCTGATGGTCTGCGCCGTATTGGCCCGTCGCTACAAGCAACAGACGGACGCATTGCAGGCGCAGCAGAAAAGCCCCGCCGCAAAAGCTTAAAGCGGGCGTTTCAGGGGCTGCACCAGTTGCGTCAGCCCCTCAGTTTTAATCAGCAGCGTGATTTGCATCAGCTCGCCCAGTTTACCCGGCGGGAATTCATCCTTACGGGCAAACCACAGCAGATACTCTTCCGGGACATCAATCAGCCGACGCCCCTTATATTTGCCAAAGGGCATCACGGTGTTGGCGATTTCAACCAGCTGCTCTTTTTCCATCTCAGGCACCCAGTAAGCGGATCATTTCAGCTTCATCAATCACGCTAATACCGAGTTCCTGCGCTTTTGCCAGTTTCGAACCCGCCGCTTCGCCGGCAATAACCAGATCGGTTTTCTTCGACACGCTACCGGCCACTTTCGCGCCCAGTTCGGTCAACCGTGCTTTGGCGTCATCACGCGACATCAGGCTCAGGCTTCCGGTCAGCACCACCGTTTTGCCCGCGAAGGGGCTGTCGATTTCCTCAGCGTTGATAACCACTGGCGCGGGCCAGTGAATGCCCTGCGCCAGTAACTGGCCTATCACCTCGCGGTTGCTCTCTTCGGCAAAGAAATTAAACACGTGCGTCGCCACCACAATGCCGACATCCGGCACTTTTTGCAGCTCGTCAATAGAGGCCGCTTCCAGCGCTTCAAGCGTGCCGAAATACGCCGCCAGACCTGCGGCTGTGGCCTCGCCGACTTCACGAATGCCCAGCGCGTAGAGGAAACGGGCAAACGTCGTTTCTTTCGCTTTTTCCAGCGCATTCACCACGTTTTGCGCCGACTTCGGCCCCATCCGATCGAGCCCGGTCAGCTTGCCTGCCGTCAAGGTGAAGAGATCTGCTGGCGTATGGACATACTCTTTCTCGACCAGTTGATCGATAATTTTGTCGCCCATACCGTCAACGTCGAGCGCACGGCGGGAAACGAAATGTTTCAGCGATTCCTTACGCTGTGCCCCGCAAATCAGGCCACCGGTACAGCGAGCGACCGCTTCGCCTTCCACACGTTCAACATCAGACCCGCACACCGGACAATGCTGTGGAAACACGATTTCACGCGTCTCTTCCGGGCGCTCGGAAAGCACCACGTTGACGACCTGCGGGATCACATCGCCCGCCCGGCGAATAACGACTTTATCGCCAATACGCAACCCCAGACGATCGATTTCATCGGCATTATGCAGAGTGGCGTTACTGACCAGAACCCCGGCAACCTGAACCGGCTCAAGACGAGCGACGGGCGTAATCGCCCCGGTACGTCCGACCTGAAACTCAACCTCGCGTACAAAGGTCATCTGCTCCTGCGCCGGAAACTTAAAAGCCACTGCCCAGCGCGGCGCGCGAGCGACAAAGCCCAGTTGTTCCTGCAACGCCATGGAGTTGACTTTAATCACCACACCGTCAATATCGAAGCCCAACGTCGGTCGGTCTTCTTCAACCTTGTGATAGTAAGCGAGTACTTCCTCCGGTGAGTCACACAGCGCTACCCTGTCGCTTACCGGCAGTCCCCACTCTTTAAATTGCAGCAGACGGCCGAGGTGAGTATCAGGCAGCACGCCGCCTTCCAGCACACCAACGCCATAGCAGAAGAAAGTAAGCGGTCGCTTCGCCGTGATACGTGGATCAAGCTGACGTAATGACCCGGCTGCCGCGTTGCGCGGGTTAGCAAACACTTTATTGCCAGTGCGGCGGGCTTCTTCATTAATTTTTTCAAATCCGGCCTGTGGCAGGAACACTTCCCCGCGCACTTCCAGACGGGCGGGAATATTTTCGCCACGCAGTTTTAACGGGATCGCGCGGATAGTGCGCACGTTAGAGGTAATGTCCTCCCCCGTGGTGCCATCACCGCGCGTTGCGGCGCTGACCAGCACGCCGTTTTCATACAGGATACTGACCGCCAGGCCGTCCAGTTTCAGTTCACAGCACCAGGTCAGCTTATCGGTGCTCTTCAGTCGGTCCTGCACGCGCTTGTTGAAGGCGAGAAAACTCTCCTCATCAAACACGTTATCCAGCGACAGCATTGGCACTTCATGGCGAATCTGGCTGAACGCCGACAACGGAGCGGCGCCAACGCGTTGGGTTGGCGAGTCAGGGGTAACCAGGTCCGGGTGCAGCGCTTCCAGCTCGCGCAGTTCGCGCATCAGACGATCATATTCCGCATCGGGAATTTCCGGCGCGTCCATCACATGGTAGAGATACTCATGATGGCGAAGCGTGGTTCGCAGTTCTGTCAGTTGTTGTTCGATTGATTCCATATCGCACCATCAATGATAAAAAACCCCCGACAGGCGGGGGTTTAGCAAGGAGATGTCACGCCAGAAGTAAATCAGGCGTGAGATTCTTTAACTTCGCGGATGCGGTCCTGATATTCGCGCAGTTTCTGCGGCGTCATCATACGACGTTGATCGTCGAGCACCACACCGCCAACTTCATCAGCAATGTGCTGCGCGGACTGCAGCATCAGCTTAAAGTTTTGCAGCTCGTCGCCATAGGACGGAACCTGCATAAAAATAGTCACGCCAGGCGTGCTGAAGTCGCCCGTCATCTCCGGGTCAAACGTCCCAGGATTAACCATGTTGGCAAGACTGAACAGCGACGGACCACTACCATCCGGGCTCAAATGGCGATGGAAAATATTCATATCGCCAAATTTAAAACCGGCTTGCTGAATGCTGTTAAGCAGCACATCACCGTTGAGCTCGCTACCATGGTGGGCCGCAACGTTCATAATGATGACCGCTTCTTTACGCTGCGGTTTTTCTGCAACAGGCGCTTCTTCAACTACCGGCTCAGGCTGCGGTTGATGTTCAACGACAGGCTCTGCTGGCTGGAAGGTTTGTGGCGCAGGTTGCGGAGCCTGCTGCACCGGCTGCTGAACCTGAGGGGCAACAGGCTGATGCTGCACCGGCTGTTGCACCGGTTGCGGCTGAACAGGCTGATGTTGCACAGGCTGTTGCGGTTGAACAGGCTGAGGCGGCTGCTGAACATGCGGCGGCGGTACCGGCTCTTGTGCAGGCTGCTGCGCGGTTGGACGCGGCTGAGCAGACGCATAAGGCGGCTGGTACTGGTGTTGCGGCGACTGAGGAGGAACACCATGTTCCTGCGCGTTACCGGGAGCATGATTCACACGATGAACGCGAACTTCGCCCACGCCTTCGTCTTCCTCGACGTTGTCGTCGAACGAATCCTCGTCTTCACGTTTAGACTTCATGCGTTTCAGTGGGCGATCGCGGAATATAGAAGACCGCTCTTTACGGCTAGTCCAAAAACCATGTACCAGTAAAGCGATTATGGCGATCGCGCCAACAATGATTAATATCAGACGCAAATCCTGCATCATTATATTCTCTGTTGTTCTAACACCTTGCCACCACGGCAAACATTTACTCACTAAGAGTATTTGTCGATTACGCCAAGTGCAAGTGCACTCTTGGCTTTCACGGCATAAAGATGAACAAAATTGTGCTTTTTGCTGTTTTTTCGAACATTTCCGAACAGCTTAACGCTCAACAACCCGGTAAGATACACCAGGTTTACCAGAGCTTATATAACAAGGAGTATGTCCTGACCATGGTTTCATCATCTGCAGTTGTACCTCGCAGCGGCCTTTATTACTTTTCTCAGGGATGGAAGCTCATCTCCCAACCGGGCATTCGTCGGTTTGTTATTCTGCCTTTGCTGGTGAATATCCTGTTGATGGGCGGCGCGTTCTGGTGGTTATTTACCCAACTCGATAGCTGGATCCCCGCATTGATGAGCCACGTTCCAGACTGGCTGCAGTGGCTCAGCTATTTGCTGTGGCCAATTGTCACTATTTCCGTACTGTTAGTGTTCGGCTACCTGTTCTCCACCGTTGCCAACTGGATTGCCGCACCGTTTAACGGTTTACTGGCAGAACAACTTGAAGCACGCTTAACGGGCGCAACGCCACCCGACACTGGCGTTCTCGGCATCATGAAAGACGTTCCACGCATTATGAAGCGTGAATGGCAAAAGCTGGCGTGGTATCTCCCGCGCGCTTTCGTGTTGCTGATCCTCTATTTTATTCCCGGCATTGGACAGACCGTCGCCCCGGTGCTGTGGTTCCTGTTCAGCGCATGGATGTTGGCCATTCAGTATTGCGATTATCCGTTTGATAACCATAAGGTTCCCTTTAAGGAAATGCGCGTCGCGCTGCGTACGTGTAAAGTGACCAATATGCAGTTTGGCGCGTTGACCAGCCTTTTCACCATGATCCCGGTGCTGAATCTGTTCATTATGCCGGTGGCGGTTTGTGGCGCCACGGCGATGTGGGTAGACTGCTATCGTGCTAAGCACGCGTTATGGAAGTAATGCAAAAATGTGTAAAAGCGGGCTGGCTTATGCCCGCTCTTATTCCATACTGCAAGGCATTATTTCCCATCAGCATATAGATATGCGATTTCCTTACTTCCCCATACTTTCTCAACAGGTATGCTGAAGCGGTATCCCAATTTCATACAGTTAAGGACAGGCCATGAGTAAGATTTTTGAAGACAACTCGCTGACTATCGGTCATACGCCGCTGGTTCGACTGAACCGTATCGGTAACGGACGCATTCTGGCGAAGGTGGAATCACGTAACCCGAGCTTTAGCGTTAAATGCCGTATCGGTGCCAATATGATTTGGGATGCCGAAAAACGTGGGGTGCTGAAACCGGGCGTTGAGCTGGTTGAACCGACCAGCGGCAACACCGGGATTGCTCTGGCCTACGTTGCCGCCGCCCGTGGTTACAAACTGACTCTGACCATGCCGGAAACCATGAGCATTGAGCGCCGCAAGCTGTTAAAAGCGCTGGGCGCGAATCTGGTGCTGACCGAAGGCGTAAAAGGCATGAAGGGCGCGATCCAGAAAGCGGAAGAAATTGTGGCCAGCGATCCGGAAAAATTCCTGCTGCTGCAGCAGTTCAGCAACCCGGCCAACCCGGAAATCCACGAAAAAACCACCGGCCCGGAAATCTGGGAAGATACCGATGGCCAGGTTGATGTCTTTATTTCCGGCGTCGGCACCGGCGGTACGCTGACTGGCGTGACCCGTTACATTAAAGGCACCAAAGGTAAAACGGATCTGATCACCGTCGCGGTAGAACCGACCGACTCACCGGTTATCGCCCAGGCCCTGGCGGGCGAAGAACTCAAACCAGGCCCGCATAAAATTCAGGGTATCGGCGCAGGCTTCATTCCAGGTAACCTTGATCTGAAGCTTATCGATAAAGTCGTTGCTATCACCAACGATGAAGCTATTTCTACCGCGCGTCGCCTGATGGAAGAAGAAGGTATTCTGGCGGGGATCTCTTCCGGTGCTGCGGTTGCTGCCGCGCTTAAGCTCCAGGAAGATGAAACCTTTACCAATAAGAATATAGTGGTTATTCTACCGTCATCGGGTGAGCGTTATCTGAGCACTGCACTGTTTGCCGATCTCTTCACTGAGAAAGAACTGCAACAGTAATGCCAGCATGTTAAAAACGCGTAAAAAAGCACCCTTTTGGGTGCTTTTTTGTGGCCTGCTTCAAAGTTTCAACTCTCCTGGCATTGATTCAACCCGCCGGAACTGGTATTTAACCAAGCTAATTATTTTGATGCGCGAAATTAATCGTTACAGGAAAAGCGCTAGCTGAATCGATTTTATGATTTGGTTCAACTCTTCCTTTCGCTGCATAATGTTTAATGACGAACGAAACGTCAGCGGCAAGAAGTTGCCAGCAACGGATTGCACCGAACTCCTTTTGTGTCGCGTCCAGTTTACGCCGATGCTAACAATACAGGCTAAAGTTGAGCCGCCAGGCTAGACTTTAGTTCCACAACACTAAACCTATAAGTTGGGGAAATATAATGTTCCAGCAAGAAGTTACCATTACCGCTCCGAACGGTCTGCATACTCGCCCTGCTGCTCAGTTTGTTAAAGAAGCAAAAGGTTTTACTTCTGAAATTACTGTGACTTCCAACGGCAAAAGCGCTAGCGCCAAAAGCCTGTTTAAACTGCAGACTCTGGGCCTGACTCAGGGTACCGTTGTCACCCTGTCCGCAGAAGGTGAAGACGAGCAGAAAGCAGTTGAGCATCTGGTAAAACTGATGGCTGAACTCGAGTAAGTTCAACGAGTTCTTTTAAATATCAGTCACAAGTAAGGTAGGGTTATGATTTCAGGCATTTTAGCATCCCCGGGTATCGCTTTCGGCAAAGCATTGCTGCTGAAAGAAGACGAAATCGTCATTGACCGGAAAAAAATTTCTGCCGACAAGGTTGATCAGGAAGTTGAACGTTTTCTGAGCGGTCGTGCCAAGGCATCTGCGCAACTGGAAGCGATCAAAACCAAAGCTGGTGAAACGTTCGGTGAAGAAAAAGAAGCCATCTTTGAAGGGCATATCATGCTGCTCGAAGATGAGGAGCTGGAGCAGGAAATCATAGCCCTGATTAAAGATAAGCACATGACGGCTGATGCAGCTGCGCATGAAGTTATCGAAGGTCAGGCCACAGCCCTGGAAGAGCTGGATGATGAATACCTGAAAGAACGTGCGGCTGACGTACGTGACATCGGTAAACGCCTGCTGCGTAACATTCTGGGTCTGGCAATTATTGACCTGAGCGCTATCCAGGAAGAAGTTATCCTGGTTGCCGCAGACCTGACCCCGTCTGAAACCGCACAGCTGAACCTGAACAAGGTACTGGGTTTCATCACTGACGCGGGTGGACGTACTTCCCACACCTCCATTATGGCGCGTTCCCTGGAACTGCCTGCCATCGTCGGTACGGGTAGCGTCACCTCTCAGGTGAAAAACGACGATTATCTGATTCTGGATGCCGTAAACAACCAGGTTTACGTCAATCCGACCAACGACGTTATCGAGCAACTGCGTGCCGTTCAGGAGCAGGTTGCGACCGAGAAAGCGGAACTCGCAAAACTGAAAGATCTGCCGGCTATCACGCTGGACGGACATCAGGTTGAAGTTTGCGCCAACATCGGTACCGTTCGTGACGTTGAAGGCGCTGAACGTAATGGCGCCGAAGGTGTTGGTTTGTACCGCACCGAATTCCTGTTCATGGACCGTGAATCGCTGCCGACTGAAGAAGAACAGTTCGCTGCGTATAAAGCCGTGGCGGAAGCCTGTGGCTCTCAGGCGGTCATCGTCCGTACCATGGACATCGGCGGCGATAAAGAGCTGCCGTACATGAACTTCCCGAAAGAAGAGAACCCGTTCCTGGGCTGGCGCGCCGTGCGTATCGCCATGGATCGTAAAGAGATCCTGCGTGACCAGGTTCGCGCTATCCTGCGTGCCTCTGCTTTCGGTAAACTGCGCATCATGTTCCCGATGATCATCTCTGTTGAAGAAGTGCGTGCGCTGCGCAAAGAGATTGAAATCTACAAACAGGAACTGCGCGACGAAGGTAAAGCTTTTGACGAAAGCATTGAGATTGGCGTGATGGTGGAAACACCGGCTGCGGCAACAATTGCGCGTCATTTAGCCAAAGAAGTTGATTTCTTTAGTATCGGCACCAATGATTTAACGCAGTACACCCTGGCAGTTGACCGTGGTAATGATATGATTTCACACCTTTACCAACCGATGTCGCCATCTGTGCTGACGCTGATCAAGCAAGTTATTGATGCTTCTCATGCTGAAGGCAAATGGACTGGCATGTGTGGTGAGCTTGCAGGCGACGAACGTGCTACACTTCTGTTGCTGGGGATGGGTCTGGACGAATTCTCTATGAGCGCCATTTCTATCCCGCGCATTAAGAAGATTATCCGTAACACGAACTTCGAAGATGCGAAGGTGTTAGCAGAGCAGGCTCTTGCTCAACCGACAACGGACGAGTTAATGACGCTGGTTAACAAGTTCATTGAAGAAAAAACAATCTGCTAATCCACGAGATGCGGCCCAATTTACTGCTTAGGAGAAGATCATGGGTTTGTTCGATAAACTGAAATCTCTGGTTTCTGATGATAAGAAAGACACCGGAACTATTGAGATTGTTGCTCCGCTCTCTGGCGAGATCGTCAACATCGAAGACGTGCCGGATGTAGTTTTTGCTGAAAAAATCGTTGGTGATGGCATCGCTATCAAACCAACCGGTAATAAAATGGTCGCCCCTGTTGATGGCACCATCGGCAAAATCTTTGAAACCAACCACGCTTTCTCTATCGAATCCGACAGCGGCATTGAGCTGTTTGTTCACTTCGGTATTGATACCGTTGAACTGAAAGGCGAAGGCTTCAAGCGTATCGCTGAAGAAGGTCAGCGCGTTAAAGTGGGCGACCCGGTTATTGAATTCGATCTGCCGCTGCTGGAAGAAAAAGCCAAGTCTACCCTGACTCCGGTTGTTATCTCCAACATGGACGAAATCAAAGAGCTGATCAAACTGTCCGGTAGCGTGACCGTGGGTGAAACTCCGGTTATCCGCATCAAGAAGTAATTCTTGCCGCAGAGAAGAATGGCGCCAGATGGCGCCATTTTTTTATCTAACGGATGGCGGCGTTAAATTTGTGAGGTCATCGGCCGGTAACACGCCTCGCGCATCAGGATTTTCATCCCTTCCGGTCCACTTTCCAGCATCCGCCTTTCGGAATCAGACACCAGCAGTTCACAATCATACCCACCCGCAATACCAAACATCGCCCGCGCTACGCAAATATCTTCCAGCGCCTCTGTCCCACTGGTATCAAAATGCCCGACTAAACGTCCATGCTGGCGAACCACCAGCCGATAACTCTTCATCGCGCCTCCCCTGCCGGTGGCAGAATTAATTCATCACAACCGCACTGATGCGTCCAGCTCATGACGTCCAGCACGCGCTGCGCGGCATCGTATGCCGCCGTAGTCAGCGCTTTCCCCAGCACAATGCCGCTCACCAGTTCAGCACAGAACAGATCGCCGGTGCCTTTTAAATCCGTCTTCACCCGCAGGTGAGCGAACACCTCAACCGTTTCAGCCGTCACTACCGCCACATTAATAACTTCTTCGCTATCACCCGGCGCGCTGGTGATCACCACCCATTTCAGTGTGTCGCTAAGCAGAGATTTTGCCGCTGCGATTGCTTCATCAAGCGTACGACACGGCTTTCCGCTCAGCATTTGCAGCTCGAATACGTTCGGCGTCAGCCCCTGCGCCAGCGGCAGCAGACGTTGACGATAAGCCTCCGGGATTTCGGCTTTAACATACATACCGCTATCCGTATCGCCAATCACGGGGTCAACCAAAATGCACAGGTCCGGATGCGTGGCCCGAACGGTTTCCAGCCATTGTGCCAGCAAGGCGATTTGCTCCGCGCTGCCCATGTACCCTGTCGTCACCGCCTTTAGCTCGCGCAAGGCATCACGTTCGCTTAAGGCGCGGAGATAGCCGCTAAACCATTCGGGCGGAATAACGCCGCCATAAAAGGTTTCATAATGCGGGGTGTTACTGAACAGTACCGTGGGTACTGCCGTCACGCGTAATCCCTGCGCTTTAATGGCCGGCACAGCGATGCTGTTGCCTACGCTGCCATATACCACCTGTGACTGGACGGCGACGATATCGGTCTGTAATGCCCGATGCTTGTCGTCGAAGAGCACTGACTGAATATCACTCTCCTGCTCCATAAATTTCTCCTCTCGCTGGACAGCGCGCTTACGCCTCATTATTATCGTCATATGCTAAAATCCATTTTGTCATAGGTCAATAATGATCGACGGAAAAACCGCTAACGAAATTTTTGACAGTATCCGTCAACATGTTTCTACAGGCACGCTGGCAGCAGGAGAAACGTTGCCGCCAGTGCGGGAACTGGCAACGGAATTAAACGTGAACCGCAATACTGTCGCGGCGGCTTACAAACGTCTGGTCACCTCCGGGTTGGCACAGAGTCTGGGACGCAACGGCACGGTGATTAAGGGGATTACAACCCCCGTTGCGCTGGAAGGTGGTAACCCAGATACTCCACTAATCGATCTTTCCGGCGGTAATCCAGCGCCCTCACGGCTTCCTGACCTGAGTAGTTATTTCGCGAAGATAAATAAGAACCCGCGTTTGTATGGTGATGCAGCCGTCTCCCCAGGACTCAAGAGCTGGGCCACGCAATGGATGCAGGATGCGATACCGGGTCAGGGGGAAATTGATATCACCAGCGGCGCCATCGATGCCATTGAGCGGCTGCTATGTGCTCATTTACTGCCCGGCGATAGCGTGGCTGTAGAAGATCCGTGCTTTTTGAGTAGCATCAACATGCTGCGCTATGCCGGATTTACCGCCAGTCCAGTTAACGTCGACAGTGAAGGCATGCAACCCGCCATGCTGGAATGCGCATTACAGAAAGGCGCGCGGGCGGTGATTCTGACCCCGCGCGCTCATAACCCGACAGGATGCAGTCTGAACGCATCCCGCGCGGCGCAATTACAGGAAATCCTGGCTCGCTATCCGCAAACGCTGGTGATCGTCGACGACCACTTTGCGCTGCTGTCCGCTTGCCGCTGGTATCCGGTGATTGCGCAGGAAACTGTACACTGGGCGATTGTCCGTTCGATGTCGAAAACCTTAGGCCCGGATTTACGCCTGGCTATCGTAGCCAGCGATCCCGTCACATCCGGGAAACTGCGTTTACGGCTCAACTCCGGCAGTCAGTGGGTCAGCCATCTGCTGCAGGATTTAGCCTGCGCGTGCCTGAGTGACGAGACATATCAACACACGCTGGCACAAACGCAGCAGTTTTACGCCGTCCAGCAGCAAAAGCTGAATACGGCTCTGCGCCAACATGGCATTGAACTGCCCGTCGGTGACGGTCTGAATCTGTGGTTACCGCTGGCAGATCACAGTCAGGAGATCGCTTTTGCGCTGGCAAAGTCCGGCTGGCTGGTTCGCGAAGGCGAAGTTTTCGGCGTCAATACGCCTGCACACGGTTTACGCATTACGCTGTCAACATTAGAAGACAGCGACATTGATAAGCTGGCGGTTGATATTCATCAGGCGCTAAAGCGCTAACAGGAGAGAAAAAGTGCGAGTTCATTTTGTTATTCATGAGTCTTTTGAATCTGCTGGCGCGTACCTGCCGTGGGCCGAATCGCGCGGCTATACCATCACCTGGTCACGCGTATACGCTGGAGAAACAGTTCCCGCCAATGCCGATGGTTTCGATATGCTGGTCGTCTTTGGTGGCCCGCAGTCGCCCCGCACCACGCAGGAAGAGTGCCCGTACTTTGACTCTCAGGCTGAGCAGCATCTGATTAACCAGGCGATTTCGGCAAGAAAAATCGTGGTGGGGATCTGTTTGGGTTCGCAGTTAATTGGAGAAGCGCTGGGCGCGAAGGTGTGTCAAAGCCCGGAAAAAGAGATTGGGCACTACCCAATCGTCCTGACCGAGGCAGGCCAACAGCACCCGTTGTTCAGCCATTTCGGCTCATCGCTTATCGTCGGTCACTGGCACAACGACATGCCGGGGTTAACCGACCAGGCGATAATTCTTGCTACCAGTCAGGGCTGTCCGCGACAAATCGTGCAATACGGTAATTTCGTCTATGGTTTCCAGTGCCATATGGAGTTCACAGCTGACGCGATTGAAGGATTAATTCAGCACTCAGAGCAAGAGTTGGCTGAAGCCGAAGGGAAACGCTTCATCCGCCCGGTTGAAGAGATGCGCGCCTGGAACTACCAGCAGATGAATGAGAAGCTGTGGCAATTCCTGGATAAGCTGGTGGAAAAACGTAACGATTAATCATCCCTGGCCGGATAAAACATTATCCGGCCATCGTGCCAGGCAGTTACCTGATGGCGCTGCGCTTATCAGGCCAAAAAGTTAAATTCCCAGCCCCTGATTAAAGTGCTCTTCACCAAAGACGCCGGTCGAAAGGTAGCGATCGCCGCGATCGCAGATGATCGCCACAACTACCGCGCCGGGCGTGGCACGTGCAACGCGTAACGCGCCCGCGACCGCGCCGCCAGAGCTGACACCGCAGAAAATTCCTTCACACACGGCCAGTTCACGCATGGTATTTTCGGCATCATTCTGATGAATATCCAGCACCTCATCCACCAGCGAGGCGTTAAAAATGCCCGGCATATATTCCGCAGGCCAGCGGCGAATTCCCGGAATACTGCTGCCCTCTTCCGGCTGCAGGCCAACGATAGTGACCGGTTTTTCCTGCTCGCGCAGAAAACGCGACACGCCGGTAATGGTGCCGGTTGTCCCCATACTGGAGACAAAATGGGTGATGCGGCCTGACGTCTGCTGCCAGATTTCGGGTCCGGTGGTGGTGTAATGCGCGTACGGGTTATCGGGATTATTAAACTGATCGAGCAGTTTACCTTCTCCGCGCTCAGACATAGCGAGGGCTAAATCGCGCGCCCCCTCCATCCCCTGCTCTTTAGTGACCAGAATCAGCTCCGCGCCATAGGCACGCATTGCCGCCCGGCGTTCCTGGCTCATGTTGTCTGGCATCAGCAGCTTCATGCGGTAGCCCTTCAGCGCGGCGATCATGGCCAGCGCAATACCAGTATTGCCGCTGGTAGCCTCAATCAATACGTCACCCGGCTTAATTTCCCCACGCTTTTCCGCTTCAACAATCATCGACAGCGCAGCCCGGTCTTTCACCGAACCCGCAGGATTATTCCCTTCCAGCTTGACCCAAATTTCGCTGCCGTTATCCGGCGCCAGGCGTTGTAATTTCACCAGAGGCGTATTGCCAATTGTTTTTTCTAATGTGTTCACGTTTTCAGCTCGTAAAAAAGCCCGGTAAGCGTAGCGCCACCGGGCGATAACTATGCAAATTAACCTATCAGGCTGATTGCGCCAGGGCAAGTTCCTCTTCACGCGTTTCAATACGCTGGTCGCCGTTATACAAACGTGCATTTTGCAGTCCAACAAACAGCCGTTCACCGCGGCTCGGGGAATCATCGCCCTGCATGATGACCGTCAGCGGTTCGTTGTACCACCCGAGGGGTTGTACAACTAATTGGGTGTAGTGCCCCTTCGGACTGGCTTCCAGCACCTGCACCGGCAGCGGCGAATCCAGGCTGGTACGGCGGCTCACATCCACTTCCCATGGACGCAGGAACAGATCGACCGGTCCCTGATAGCCAGGTGTATAGCCCAACGGCCAGCGGTGTGCGCCCACGTGGAACTGTCCGCCACGAATCGTCCCCTGCAGGCGGTTAACCTCGCCCATAAACTCCAGCACAAAACGGGTGGCCGGTTCGCGCCAGACCTGATCCGGCGCATCGGCCTGTTCAATATGACCCTGACTCATCACCACTACGCGATCCGCAACTTCCGTCGCTTCTTCCTGATCGTGGGTGACAAACACGCTGGTGAACTTCAGTTCCTCGTGCAGCTGACGCAGCCAGCGGCGCAGTTCTTTACGCACCTGAGCGTCGAGCGCGCCAAACGGCTCGTCGAGCAGCAGGATCTGCGGCTCGACAGCCAGCGCACGCGCCAACGCCACACGCTGTTTCTGGCCACCGGAAAGCTGCGCCGGGAAACGATCTGCCAGATGAGCCAATTGCACCATCTCCAGCAGTTTGGTCACTTTGGCTTTGATCGCCGCCGCGTTCGGACGCTCACGCCGTGGCAGAACTGTCAGACCAAAAGCGATGTTGTCGAAAACGGTCATATGGCGAAACAGCGCATAGTGCTGAAACACAAACCCCACCTTACGGTCGCGGGCGTGCAAACGGCTGACATCGGTGCCGTGAAAACGAATATGCCCGCTGGACTGATGCTCCAGCCCGGCAATGATACGCAGCAGCGTGGTTTTTCCCGAACCGGATGGCCCCAACAGAGCCACCATTTGACCTGAAGGAATATCCAGCGAGATATCGTTCAGCACCTGGGTGCGACCAAAAGACTTCTTAATATTGGCAATCTCAATGCTCATGATTTTCCTCCTGCTGCGCGCGTTTCTCCTGGTTCTCCAGACGCCATTGCAACATGCTCTTCAAAAACAGGGTAATAATCGCCATCAGCGTCAACAGCGCGGCGGCGGTAAAGGAGCCGACGGCGTTATAGTCCTGCTCCAGTAATTCAATCTGTAGTGGTAAAGACAAGGTTTCGCCGCGAATCGAGCCGGAAACCACCGACACCGCGCCGAATTCACCTATCGCACGGGCGTTAGTCAGCACCACGCCATACAGCAACGCCCAACGGATATTCGGCAGCGTGACGCGGCGGAACATCTGCCAGCCGGAGGCACCAAGCAAAATCGCCGCTTCGTCTTCATTGCTGCCCTGACTTAACATTACCGGCACCAGTTCGCGCACCACAAACGGACAGGTCACGAACACCGTCACCAGCACCATCCCCGGCCAGGAGAACATAATTTGCAGGTTGTGTTCATCCAGCCAATCACCCAGCGGGCCGTTAGAACCATAAAACAGCAGATAGATCAGACCTGCGACCACTGGCGAGACGGCAAATGGAATATCCAGCAGCGTCAGCAGCAGTTGGCGTCCAGGGAAGTTGAAGCGAGTCACCAGCCAGGCCAGCAATACGCCGAATACCAGATTAACCGGCACCGCAATCAGCGCAATTAGCACCGTCAGCCAAATGGCATGCAGCATATCCGGGTCAGCCAGGTTCTGTAGTACCGGCATTAATCCCTTACTGAACGCCTGCACGAAGATATAAATCATCGGTACCAGCAAAATAAAGGTCGATACCAGCATGCCCGTGCCGATCAGAAACCATTTACCCCAGTTAATACGGGGTGCGTCATAGCGTTTCAATTGAGTAATGTCTGCCATCAGTGACCTACCACGCGTCGACCGAAGCGACTTTGCAGGGTGTTAATTGAAAACAGCAGCAACAACGACGCCCCGAGGATCACAGAAGCAATCGCGCTGGCGGCCGGGTAGTCAAACTCCTGCAAGCGAACAAAAATCATCAGCGAGGTCACTTCGGTTTTCCATGCGATGTTTCCGGCGATAAAAATAACCGCGCCAAACTCACCGAGGCTTCGGGTAAACGAGAGCGCAACGCCCGCCACCAGCGCGGGAGACAGCTCTGGCAGCACCACTTTACGAAAACTCTGCCAACGCGTGGCGCCGAGCGTTTCCGCCGCTTCTTCATATTCCGGGCCTAACTCTTCCAGCACTGGCTGTACGGTACGCACTACGAACGGAATGCTGGTAAAGGCCATCGCCACCGCGATGCCAAGCCAGGTATAGGTCACCTTAATGTCCAGCTTCGCCAGCCACTCGCCGTAGAAGCCATTGACCGAAAACAGCGACGCCAGCGTCAGGCCAGCTACCGCCGTAGGCAACGCAAACGGCAGGTCCATCAGCGCATCCAACAGCGTACGGCCCGGAAAGCGATAGCGGGTTAAGATCCACGCCATCAGCAAACCGAACACGCCGTTAAAAATTGATGCCACAAACGCCGACAGCAGTGTCACTTTATAAGCCGCTACCACCTGCGGATTGGTAATCACTTCCCAATACTGCGCCCAGCTCATTTGCGCCAGTTGCATGACCAGCGCACTAAGCGGCAGCAGCAATATCAGGCAAACGAACAATAAGCTGGTCCCGAGGCTTAAGGTGAAGCCGGGCAGCACGCGTCGGGAGGAAACAGCAAACATTTACTTACGCCCCGCCGCCAACAGTTTGTCCAGCTCGCCGCCGCTGACAAAGTGCGTTTTCATCACCTCAGGCCACGCGCCAAACTTGTCTTCGACGCGGAACAGTTCGGTTTGCGGGAATTTATCTTTCAGCTTGTCCATCACCTGCGGGTTGTTCACGCGGTAGTAGAAATCGGTAATGATGGTTTGCGCCTGTGGGCTGTACAGCCAGTTCAGGTACGCTTTCGCCGCTTTTTCAGTACCGTTGGCCTGCACATTTTTATCTACCCAGGCTACCGGGAATTCCGCCAGAATGTTGACCTTCGGCACCACCACTTCGAAACCCTGATCTTCATACTGTTTACGGATGTTGTTCACTTCCGATTCAAACGTGATCAGCACATCACCCAGACCGCGTTCAACAAAGGTGGTCGTTGCACCGCGACCGCCGGTATCAAACACTTCCACGTTTTTCAGAAACTGGGTCATAAACTGTTCGGTTTTGGCTTTATCACCACCGTCAGCTTTATCTGCCGCGCCCCACGCAGCCAGATAGGTATAACGCGCGTTACCGGAAGTCTTCGGGTTAGGGAAAATTAGCTTCACGTCCGGGCGAACCAGATCGTTCCATTCGTGGATATTCTTCGGGTTACCCTTACGCACCAAAAACGCCATGGTGGAATAGAATGGCGAGCTGTTATTCGGCAGTCGGCTTTGCCAGTCGGCGGGGATCAGCTTGCCTTTGTCATGCAGGATCTGCACGTCTGTCACCTGGTTATAGGTCACTACATCGGCCTTCAACCCTTGCAAAATCGCCAGCGCCTGTTTTGATGACCCGGCATGAGATTGTTTTATCGTCAGTTTGTCGCCGCCGTTATCCTTCGCCCATTGCTGTTCAAATGGCGGGTTAAGGGCGGCAAACAGCTCGCGGGAGACATCGTATGAACTGTTCAGCAGTTCCGCTGCCTGCGCCTGCCCCACCAGCAACAGCATTGCTGCCAGCGTCAGGGTTCTTTTTTTCAGTAAGTTAACGGCCATTGCGCACCCTTATAAATTTAATGACTTTCTTATGGTCATCATATTTATAACCAGTGCTAAAGGAGTAACGGTTTTATATACCGTTTGATGATTTGAAAGTTGAAAAGAGAATAAGGGGTACCTCCTCCCCATCGCGCGGGGAGGAGACCGGCATCAATCAGACGCCGACGCTAACGCTTTCAGGCAAGGTGCTACCGCCATCAATCACATTTTGCGTGCCAGTTAAATAACTGGACTCATCCGAGGCCAGGAACGCAGCCAGCTCACCAACTTCTAGCGGGCAGGCCAGACGACGCATCGGGATCGCTTTCGCCATTTCGGTTAATACAGATTCCGGATCGTCCGGATTGGACTGACGCGCAATATTTTCCGCCATCGGCGTGCGAACATAGCCTGGGCAAATGGCATTCACGCGAATACCGGACTGCGCATATTCCACCGCCAGCGATTTGGTTAAGCCGATAATCGCCGCTTTTGACATTGCGTAGGCCGTTTCGCCCGGATCGGCCACCATATCGCCAGTCACTGAGGACATCATCACGATACGCCCGTCTTTGCGATCAATCATCTCCGGCAGCACGGCTTTCGTTACGTTCCAGACGCCTTTGATATTGATATCAATATGGAAGTCGCGATCTTCATCGCTCATCTCAAGGAAGTTGCCGAGGCGACATACGCCGGCATTGTTGACCAGAATATCGATTTTGCCTTCAACCTTCTTCGCGCGTTTCACCGCTTCCGTGACCGAAGCAAAATCTCTGACATCCGCATGAACCGCAGTGCAGCGGTGACCGCGTCCTGCCAGCTCATCCGCCAGTTTTTCAATCTCATCGGAGATATCCAGCAGGATTAAGTTCGCGCCATGGCGGGCAAACGTTCTGGCGATCCCCTCGCCAATACCCTGAGATGCGCCCGTAATCAATGCTGTTTTGCCCGTGAGTTTTCCCATTTCAATATTCTCCTTTTGAATATGAAGCCTTCACTTCATTCACGCAGAAGATACAGCAATAACAAATTAGTGCTGAGGAATAGCTCACTAATTTAGGTAAATCCCGGGTCAAATACACTAGCTGCGGTCTAAACGATGAATCAACTCGCTACTGCGTTCAATCATACGCAGCGATTCCACATCATTCAGTTGCACCATGCCGACAAAAAGCAGGTCCGTTACCGAGTTCTGCGCGGTTCGGGTTGACATAGACGAACTGCGCCATTCAGTCTCACCGGAAACGGTATCCAGTGTGTAATCGGCCAGTCGCCGCAGCGGGGAATCGGCCAATGAGGTGATCGCAATGACCGTTGCTCCCTGCTTATGCGCGGCTTCAGCGCAAAGCACAATCTCTTTTTTCGAGCCGCTGTAGGAAATAGCGATTTGCACATCACCTTTGCGTAATGCCTGCGCAATTGTCGCCTGAACATGGGTATCGACCTCACAGGCAACGCGGCAGCCAATTTTCATCAGCTTAAAGGATAAATCGCGCCCGACCAGCGCGGATCCCCCAACCCCGGTAATCTGAATAAGTTGAGCCTGGCTGATAAGCTTAATCACCTGTGTCAGCCGATCGAAATCCATCAGGCTACAAGTCTCTTCAAGGGCGACTATTTTTTCCCTGTTCAGCTTACGGGCCATCACCTCCAGACTGTCTTCACTGGTGATTGTGCTGTGCAGATGCAGGGCCTTATTATGTTTCTTTTCCCGATTGGCGCTGTACTCCTCAATGAGCGCCATTCTGAGTTCAGTGAAGCCGTTCGCACCAAGCTTTTGAGCGAATTTCACAATACTCGACTGACTGACTTCCAACTGCTTCGCCATATTGCGGGAAGAAACTGTTTTCAGCTCGTCAACATGGGCTAAAAGGAAATTGGCAATTTTCTGCTCATTTTCCGTTAATTCTGCCTCTGCATTCCGCATCTTCGCCAGATACAACATATCTCTTTCACTCCCGTAATCATGGAATCATTAATTCCAACGCTCTGGCCGCAGGATACCACAAGCCTGGTGAGAATATGATAGCCCTCACAATATTTGTATTATGATTCAATGATTCCATTGAAACTTAAAAAAAGGAATATATGATTCCAATCGTTGTTTATGGCAATGACAACTTACACATCGAAAAGGATAATCATAATGAAACTTACTCTGACATCCCTGGCAACTTTTATTCTCCTTGCTAGCAGCACCAGCCATGCCGCAGTGATCTATCAGGCTAATGATGGATCAAATATCGATCTCTACGGGCGTCTCGGCTTCAATATTTCAGATAAAAAGACGGGTGACACATCGGGCGACTTTGACGCGCGTATCGGTTTTTCTGCTCGCCAGGCCATCAATGAAAAGCTGGCCGTCATTGGCTTTACACAGTATCAGGTGAATGCAGCAGAGTACGCCAACAACATCAGTGCGGAAGACCCGGATGATTTCACTGCGCGTTATGTATGGGCAGGGATTGATTTTGCGGAATACGGAAAGTTGACCGGTGGGCGCGTGTCATCCGGCCTGATTATGTTTACAGATATTGGCGATGTGTTCGCCAGCTCCGACGTGGCCATGGCCCGACAGGCCAACTTTGTTGACCCAACAGCAGTACAGGTTTTTCGTCAGGACGGTACGATTCAGTATCAGAACACCTTCGGAAACTTTGATTTCTCTACCGCCTATATTCTGGGGAATAACACCTCCGATCTGGATTATGGCTATAACGCCGCCCTTCGCTATACGCTCGATATGGGCGATTTTGGTCGTCTCCAGCCGGTAATTGCAGGTCAGGCGGAGAAAGCCAGCCACGACGACACCTCCATGCAGTCAGATGATAATGCCGATAAGTACGCTTTTTATGGCATCGGTACCCGATACTATCTGGGTGATTTCATGCTCGGCCTGCTCTTTGCCCAGGATAAAGTCACTTATCTTGATGGTTCTCCTGACAGTACCGATAAAGATTACGAAGCAACACTCGTCTGGAACGTCAGTCCTGACTGGGCCTTACGTACCGGTTATCGTCATCTGAAAAATCAGGATGGTGACGGGCTGAAACTTCGCGATACCACTTTCGAAGCCCAGTACAAACTCACCGTACGCAGTTCCGTTTTTGCGTCTTACTCCTGGCGTAATGGTGAAGAGGGGAAAAAACGCACCAATGGCAATGACGTCTCCTTCGGCGGCAGCAGCCCGGCAGATGACTATTTCCATCTTGGCTTACGTTACGAATTCTGATTCCTCTTTTCGCGAGAGTTAAAAATGAAGAAATATATTATATCCGCAGCTGCATTATTATTTTGCAGCCAGGCGCTTGCCGCACCGCATCTGTTTATTGGGGATAATGTCAGTGTACTGGCGGCCCGTTCAGCAAAAGTCAGCATTTTTAGCAAAGATGTGGCGCTAACTGACGGTACGCAAAAAATGGTGGTTAAATTCGACAGCCCGGTCAATCCGGAATCGGTAAACAATAACCGAGGTAGGGTCACGTCTAATCCGTATATCCTCTCTTTCAACGCTTCCGGCAATATTGATATTCAGCTATCAACAGGTAAACCGCTGGATGAAAAAGAAGCGAGCCTGATGGCGCAAAAGCCGGTATTCACGCTGACCGCAGGCGGAAAACCTGTGCCCTTTGATATCAAAATTCTCGATCGTGACAGCCTCACTGTCTTTACCGATCTTAGCGCCATCGTCAACGACGATGGGACAATAATCCCGTCCCCGGCACGCTCTACCTCCCCTGAGGCGACGTCCATCTCTTCATACGATCAACTATCTCAGTTGCAGCAATTGTATCTGAAAGCTGACGATTCCCAGAAAAAAGCATTCCTGAAATGGGCGCTAAACCTGTAAGGCGAGAAGTAATATGCAACTTGAAAAAATGATTACCGAAAGCGTTAATCCCGCGTCTCTGGAGATTGATCGGGTCTCTACCCTCGCATTGTGCCGCATCATCAATAACGAAGATAAAATCGTTCCGCTCGCCGTAGAGCAGGTTCTTCCCGAAATTGCTGCGGCTATTGACACTATTTATGCCCAGGTCAGCGCGGGCGGGCGGTTGATTTATACTGGCGCCGGAACATCCGGTCGCCTGGGTGTTCTTGACGCCAGCGAATGTCCTCCCACCTATGGCGTAGAGTCGGGACTGGTCATCGGCTTGATCGCCGGTGGCGATCAAGCGCTTCAGCATGCCATTGAAGGCGCAGAAGACGATGGCGAACTTGGGATCAACGATCTGAAAAAGATCGCACTAAATGGAAAGGACGTCGTAGTCGGTATCGCGGCCAGCGGTCGTACGCCGTATGTCGTTGCCGGGCTAGGCTATGCCCGCACACTTGGTTGTCGGACGATAGGCATCTCCTGCAATCCTGGAAGCGCAGTATCAGAAGCGGCTGAAATTGCCATCACCCCGGTAGTGGGTGCCGAAGTGGTAAGCGGTTCCTCGCGCATGAAGGCAGGCACGGCCCAGAAACTGGTTCTCAACACACTCTCCACTGGCCTGATGATCAAATCCGGCAAAGTATTTGGCAACCTAATGGTGGACGTCGTCTCCACTAACCACAAGCTCAATCTGCGTCAGGTCAATATTGTGAAAGATGCAACAGGTTGCAGCGCGCAGCAGGCAGAAGCCGCACTGATCGCCTGTGGTCGCCAATGTAAAACCGCGATTGTCATGCTACTGAAAAACCTCAACGCAACGGAAGCCAATCTGCGCCTTGAGCAACATGGCGGTTTCATTCGCCAGGTACTGGAAGAGGAATAAAGCAAATGGCAAAAGAAATCAGTAATAATCTCCTGAACGCCATTATTACCCAGGTCGGCGGCCAGGGTAATATTGCCACCTGTGGGAACTGCATGACACGTTTACGCCTGACGGTGCATGACAGCAATCAGGTTGATCCGGCGCTCAAGAACCTTGAAGGTGTAAAAGGCGTCGTACTTTCCGCAAATCAGGTACAGATCATTTTTGGCCCCGGTAAAGCACAGCGGGCAGCAGACGCTATGAATGTTCTGCTGGCCGATAGCAGCAAGGGCGTCATGCAAGCGGCAGATATCGCCGCTAAAACCAAAAACCAACTAAAAGCGAAGCAAACCTCAGGTATTCAACAATTTCTATCTAAATTCGCTACCATTTTTACCCCGTTGATTCCAGGTTTTATCGCAGCTGGGCTGCTGCTAGGTATTGCCACACTCCTCGGTACGGTCATGCATGTCCCAGCCGATGCGCAAGGTATGCTTCCCGACGCGCTTAACTTCATGAAAGTCTTCAGTAAGGGGTTATTCACTTTCCTCGTCATTCTGGTTGGTTACAACGCAGCTCAGGCTTTCGGTGGTACAGGCGTTAATGGGGCGATCATCGCGTCATTGTTCCTGTTAGGCTACAACCCCGTAGCCACTACGGGTTATTTCTCTGGTATTCAGGATTTCTTCGGCATGCCAATCGACCCACGCGGTAACATTATCGGCGTACTGATTGCCGCCTGGGCAAGCGCGCGGCTCGAAGGGCTTATTCGCCGATTTATGCCTGACGATCTGGATATGCTGTTGACCTCGATGTTAACTCTGCTGGTCACCGCCACGCTGACCTATTTGATCATCATGCCCCTGGGCGGCTGGCTGTTTGAAGGAATGTCCTGGCTCTTTATCCACCTCAACAGCAACCCGCTGGGCTGCGCCATTCTGGCCGGTCTGTTTCTGGTTTCAGTGGTATTCGGCGTACATCAAGGATTCATTCCTGTTTATCTGGCATTAATGAGTAGCCAGGGATTCAATAGCCTGTTCCCGATTCTGTCGATGGCTGGCGCAGGCCAGGTCGGCGCGGCGTTGGCGCTCTACTGGCGAGCAGAAAAACACAGCGTGTTACGCAGCCAGATTCGTGGGGCGATCATTCCCGGTTTATTGGGTGTCGGTGAACCACTGATTTACGGTGTTACGCTACCGCGAATGAAGCCGTTTATCACCGCTTGCCTTGGCGGCGCAGCCGGAGGACTTTTCATTGGGCTGGTGGCATGGGCTGGTCTTCCGATGGGATTAAACAGCGCCTTTGGCCCATCCGGTCTGGTTGCGTTGCCATTAATGACATCCGCACAAGGTATTTTGCCCGCCATGGCGGTATATGCAGGGGGCATGCTGATTTCATACCTTGGCGGGTTTATTTTCACCGTTCTGTTTGGCTGTCGTAATGTGAATCTGGAATAATATCATGAAGATAAGATTATGCTTTGCTTTTCTATTGGCTCTAAGTTTAACCGCCAACGCAGTACCATTTCCGGTATTAACAGAAACGTCTCCGGAAAATGCAGGATTTAATATTAAACAACTTAACCAGTTAGATAGCTGGATAGCGCAACAAGTGGATGCCGGATACCCCAGCGTTAACCTGCTAATTGTTAAAGACAATCATATTGTTTACCGAAAGGCCTGGGGCTACGCGAAGAAATATGATGGCCTCAACCTGATGATCCAGCCAGTCAAGGCCACGACAGATACTTTGTACGATCTGGCATCAAACACCAAAATGTACGCGACAAATTTTGCGCTACAAAAACTGATGTCAGAAGGTAAATTACGCCCGGACGATCTTATCTCAAAGTACATTCCCGGTTTTGGCGATCGTCCGGAGGATGCCATTAAAGGGAAAAGTACACTGAGAATTTCGGATCTTTTGCATCACGTCGGTGGTTTCCCGGCCGATCCGCAATACCCAAACAAAGATGTAGCAGGCAAGCTATATTCCCAAGATAAAACCACTACGCTTGAAATGATCAAACGCACGCCGTTGGAATATCATCCAGGCGATAAACATATCTACAGCGATGTGGATTATATGTTGCTTGGCTTTATTGTGGAGTCCATCACCGGCCAGCCGCTCGATCGTTATGTGGAAGAAACAATCTATCGCCCACTCGGGTTAACACATACCGTCTTTAACCCGCTGCAGAAAGGGTTCAATCAGCAGCAGATCGCCGCGACGGAACTGAACGGTAATACCCGGGATGGCGTGATCCATTTCCCGAATATTCGCACCACAACATTATGGGGTCAGGTGCATGATGAAAAAGCGTTCTACTCGATGGGCGGCGTTTCGGGTCATGCGGGGCTATTTTCAAACACTGGCGATATTGCGGTATTGATGCAAACCATGCTGAATGGCGGAGGTTACGGCAACGTCACGCTATTTGATCCTCAGACGGTAAAAATGTTCACCCAAAGTTCAATGGAAGATGCCACATTTGGCCTTGGCTGGAGAGTTAACGGTAATCCCACTATGACGCCAACATTTGGTACGTTGGCTAGTTCGCAGGCTTATGGACACACCGGATGGACCGGAACGCTGACCGTTATCGATCCGGTTAACCGAATGGCGATTGTCATGCTGAGCAATAAACCACACTCACCTGTCGCCGATCCACAAAAGAACCCAAACATGTTTAACAGTGGTTTGATGCCGATTGCTACCTACGGCTGGGTGGTTGATCAGGTGTATGCAGCACTCAAAAACGAGTAACAAAAATGGCCAGCGTTATCATCTAACTGACTGGCCATTCACTCATGCAAGGTCTCTGACGAATCACAGCGCCATCAGGCGGTCCAGCGACGGGGCAAAGTAATAGCCACCGGTTACCGGCTTGGTGAAACGCAGCATCGCGTCGCGCTTACCGTCTGTGTCGCCAAACATACTCAGCAGTTGCTGCTCAATGTTGTGCAGACGTGCGCAGTAGGCGCAGAAATAGAGACCGTGTGTGCCGCTGGCCGTGCCGTATGGCAGGCTCTGGCGCACAATTTTCAGCCCTTTACCGTCTTCTTTCAGATCAACGCGGCTCAGGTGAGAGGTAACCGGACGGTCATCACCGTCGATCTCTTCGTTGGCTTCCTTGGTACGACCAATCATCATTTCCTGGTCGTGAATGCTCATGCGGTTAAGCTGCTTCAGGTTATGTTCCCAACGCTGCACAAATACATAGCTGCCACCAGCATCCACGCCATCTTTGATCACCGCGACTTCACGACGCGTTTCTTCACCAGCCGGATTTTCCGTACCGTCAACAAAGCCGCTGAGATCGCGTTCTTCAACCCAACGGAAACCGTGGATCTCTTCTTTGACGTCAATGTAGTCACCAAATGCTTCCATTGCTGCCTGCGCGACGGAGAAATTCACGTCATGACGCAAAGAGAGAATGTGGATCAACACATCATACTGGGTGGCTGGCGCCAGGCCTTTACCGTAAGGGATAAAGTCTTTTAACTCTTCCGCCCCAACGCCGCCGCTTAATACACGCCAGGTGTTGTTGCCGAAAGCCACAACCGCGCCCAGATGCGCATCCGGGAACTTCGCTTCAAAGGTCGCCAGTTTATCAGCAAAGATTTTGCTGGCCGCACGCAGGGCCTCAACGTCGCCTTTAACATTGGCTTCAATCCAAATCGCCGCACGGCAATGTTCTGGCAAAATGCCACTCTGAACCTGAGACATTGTTCCTCCTGAAAAAAAGATGCCACGACCTCGTGGCATTGATTGGCGCTATTCTACCTGTTTTTTTAGCAAGTCGATTTGTTCAGACGCAAATTAACGCCGCCAGATGATTTTGCTGACTTTCCACGTTTTCAGCGTGTCGTCCGACGGCATTAAGCCCTCAGGCCCGCTCCATTCGCCGGAAAAAATGTAGCTAATATGCTGACTTCCTTCAGCTTTACATTCAACGCTCGCGCTGTCATCGCCGGTTGCTTTCTGGCAATTACCAAAGGCTTTGGTGTAAAGGTCGCTAAACGGTGTACCAATTTCGACACCCGCGTCTGATGAAATATCGCTGTCCAGGACATCAATACGGCTGATGGTTCCCTGACTGCCATTGATGACCATTGCCAGTTGGTCATCTTTCATCGCCTCATAGAAGCGCACCACATTACCGTCATCGGTCTTCATCCCGCTGCGCAGGCGGTAATCACCATCCAGCGCATCAGCAATAGTTTTTTCATCCAGCGGCGTAGCGCCCGTTAACGCGCCGACACCCTGCTCAGTAACCTGCGTTGAAGAACCGAACCAGTTCCACGGATTGGCGGCAGACCAGTTCACCGACGACAGCGTGGAACACCCGGTCAGTAGCAGCGGCATCGCGCATAAAGTCAAACGCAGTGATTTCATTTCACTTCCTTCCTTATTTATCAACGTTGCTTGGAGTCCGCTTTCACCAAAAAGTGCCGTTATTCTTTCTCAAGGGAAAAACAGGCGCGCAGACGTTGATTGGTTAACAGCCAGACCAGCGCGACGATATCCGCCACCAGCAGCGCCAGTCCGATTCCGTTGACAGGATCGCCTGCCAGCCACATCGCCGGTTGCCAGCAGAGCAGTACCAGTTGCGCGAGAATCAGTAATCCGCGCAGCCAGCGCCATACCCCCGGATACGCAAAGCGCCGCCCGCTGAGTAAAAACGCCAGCACCGCGGGAACGCCGGGGAGCAACCCCAGCCAGAATGCGTCATGGTCGGGATAAAACAGATTCAGTAGCGTATTGCCCTGCTCACGGGAAGAACCGGCAATCACGAACAACACCCAGGTGCGCGCCTGCAGCAGCAGTACGCACCAGAAAAGAAAAGGCAGGCGCAGACGCCCGTGACCGTCATAGTCGGCGGGGTGAAACTCAGTACTCTTCATCTTCGATCAAGCGCTTACCGAGATTGAGTACATCCGCATGTTCATAGCCCAGGCGTTCATACATCCCCAGCACCAGATCATTATCTTCACGCACCATGATTTGAATCTTCGGACACCCGCGGGCGATGAGCTTTTTCTCCAGTCGGTTAAGCAGCGCATTGGCGATGCCGCGACCGCGAAACTCAGGATGCACGCCGAGGTAATAGGCCGAGCCGCGATGCCCGTCGTATCCGCCCATCACCGTACCGACCACCTCGCCGTTCACTTCAGCGACCAGGAACAAGCTGACGTCATGATTTACTTTACGCTCAATGTCCATTTCCGGGTCATTCCATGGACGCAGCAAATCACAGCGCTCCCAGAGGGTGATCACCTCTTCGAAATCTTCCTGGCGAAAAACGCGTATTTCCATGGTATTGGTTACCTTTTCAGGACGTTAAAAAGCGATTATGGCGCGAACGGCTGATTTAGCCAATATCTGACGCGAAGCGGCGGAAAAAATGGCATAATACGGAATTGTCACGTATTGAAATGAAAAGTAAAACAATTCTTATCCCGATCCGTCGCAACGGACTACGCGATACGATATAACGTTTAGAACCTTTTTTTTACAACTCAGGCCGTATGAGCACTTTTAAACCACTAAAAACACTCACATCGCGCCGCCAGGTGCTGAAAGCCGGGCTGGCCGCCCTGACGCTGTCAGGCATGTCGCAAGCCATCGCTAAAGAAGAAGCGCTAAAAACCAGTAATGGACACAGCAAACCGAAAGCGAAAAAATCAGGCGCTAAACGCGTAGTTGTCCTTGATCCGGGTCACGGTGGTATTGATACCGGCGCAATTGGCCGCAACGGTTCCAAGGAAAAGCATGTGGTACTAGCGATTGCCAAAAACGTGCGCTCGATTCTACGTAACCAGGGGATAGATGCACGCCTGACCCGCTCCGGCGATACGTTTATTCCGCTCTACGATCGCGTCGAGATCGCCCATAAACATGGCGCCGATCTGTTCATGTCGATCCACGCCGACGGTTTTACCAACCCAAGCGCGGCAGGTGCTTCAGTCTTTGCGTTGTCCAATCGCGGCGCCAGTAGCGCCATGGCGAAGTATCTGTCCGATCGTGAAAACCGCGCCGATGAAGTGGCCGGGAAGAAGGCCACCGACAAAGACCATTTGCTGCAGCAGGTGCTGTTCGATCTGGTGCAAACTGACACCATTAAAAACAGCCTGACGTTAGGTTCGCATATTCTTAAGAAGATCAAGCCGGTACACCGTCTGCACAGTCGCAGCACGGAACAGGCCGCCTTTGTGGTGCTAAAATCACCCTCAATTCCTTCGGTACTGGTCGAAACGTCGTTCATTACCAACCCGGAAGAAGAACGACTGCTGGGCACGGCGGCATTTCGACAAAAAATTGCTACCGCTATCGCCAATGGCATCATCAGCTATTTTCACTGGTTTGATAACCAGAAAGCACACTCGAAGAAACGTTAATCATGAAGCCCGATGCACAGCGCGTAAAACAGTTCCTGCTTAGCCTGCAGGATGATATTTGCCAGCGATTATCCGCCGTAGACGGCACCGAGTTTGTTGAAGATAACTGGCAGCGCGAAGCAGGTGGCGGCGGGCGCAGCCGGGTACTGCGTAACGGCGGTATTTTCGAACAAGCGGGCGTCAACTTCTCTCACGTCCACGGCGATGCGATGCCGGCCTCGGCTACCGCCCATCGACCTGAACTTGCCGGGCGCAGCTTTGAAGCCATGGGCGTCTCGCTGGTGGTGCATCCGCAGAATCCCTACATTCCGACCAGTCATGCCAACGTGCGCTTTTTTATCGCGGAAAAACCGGACGCCGATCCCGTCTGGTGGTTTGGCGGCGGCTTTGACTTAACGCCCTACTACGGCTTTGAAGAGGATGCGGTACACTGGCACCGTACGGCGCGGGATCTGTGTCAGCCGTTCGGTGAAGACGTTTATCCCCGTTACAAAAAGTGGTGCGATGACTACTTCTTCCTTAAACACCGCAACGAGCAGCGCGGCATTGGCGGGTTGTTTTTCGATGATTTGAATACGCCGGGTTTCGACCACTGCTTCGCCTTTATGCAGGCGGTGGGGCAAGGTTACACCGAGGCGTACCTGCCCATTGTTGACCGACGTAAAGCGATAAATTGGGGTGAACGCGAGCGCAACTTCCAGCTTTATCGTCGTGGGCGCTATGTCGAATTTAACCTGGTGTGGGATCGCGGCACATTGTTCGGTCTGCAGACCGGTGGGCGCACGGAATCGATTCTGATGTCGATGCCGCCGCTGGTGCGCTGGGAGTATGACTGGCAGCCGGAAGCGAACAGCCCGGAAGCTGCCCTTAGCGAATTTATTCAGGTCCGCGACTGGGTGTAATTGTCTGATAACGCAATGCTTATCAGGCCTACAACCCATAGGCCTGATAAGACGCAAAGCATCACATCCGGCACAATAATGCCATCACGCCCACTGGCGCATACGCTGATGCAGCGTCAACGACGGTTTTTCCGCAAACAACTGCTGGTAGTCGGTAGCAAACTGCCCTAAATGCCAGAATCCCCACTGCATGGCGGCATCTTTCACCGTCGCACTCTGCGACCACGGACTTATCAGCTCTCGACGCACGGCGTTCAGGCGAATACGTTTTAACCAGGCATTCGGACCAATCCCCAGAATCGCGTGAAAGGCGTTTTGCAACGTCCGACGGCTGACGTGCAGTTGGTTACACAGATCGAGCACGGTCAGCGGCTCTGACATGTTTTCCAACACATACTCGCGCGCACGCGACAGTAAACGACGATAGCTCTGATGGCTGATGCTCTCAGCGGTTATAATCGGCTGCGCTTCTTCCAGCATGGTCCCCATCGCCAGCAGCAGGTTATCGCCCAACACTTTGCGTACCGCAGGTTGACGCAGGTTTTCTGGATTTTCGCTAAACGTTGCCAGCGCCTGCTGCACAAAGCCCCATAGCGCGGCTTTGTGCTGTTCTTTGACTTCCAGCGCCGACTGGTTGCGCAGCATATGCAGCACCCTTTCCGGGTTATGCAGGAAGTTGGCCTGACGGGCAATCGCCTCTTCCGAAATGACAACCCCCAGAATGGTGTAATCATCCGGCGTACTCAGTTCAAACTCCGTCCCACCAGGTCGGGTGGCAATTTCAGCACTGCCCAGACATTGGGCGCCAATAAAACCCTGTTCGCCGCGCGTGGCCGGAATGCCAAACCAGAACGAGTTCGGCCAGACAAGACACGACTGGCGCAGCGCGAGTCCGGTGTATTCACGGAAAACCTGAATATCGTCGAGCAGGATTTCCGTGAACTCGCCATGAAATTTTCCCGGATGCAGCTGATCGTAAATCTGCTGCCAGGCGGTAATCGTCAGCGCATGCTCATATACATCCGTTGTTCGCCGCTGGTGAACGTTGTCCACCTCCACTTTCGGCGTAAGTTTAACGTCTTCGGGTAACACTTCATGATAAAGATGGTGCAGGTTTGCAGTACGGTTCTTTTTCATGATCTTTTAAGCCGGAAGCTTCAACGAAGCCCCCGGCCCTCCGACAGGTTAATTTTTTAAGCGATAGCGACTACTGCGTTTACGCAACGCTCCGTCAGAAAAGAGCTGTTCCAGCGCCTTTCTGGCTTCATCAAGTGACCAGCCAAAGTGGGCAGCCACTTCCCCTGCCGTCATTCCTTGACGGACCGATGCTAACAGCGTCAGAAGTTGTTCAGAGGATTCAGACGTTAACGGGGCGTCCTGTGTCTTCTCTGCTTTTACGTCTGTTTTCACTTCTGGCTTCTGTTCTGGTTTCTTCGGCTGGCGCTTAAAACCGCCGATCAGCCACTGGGTGTCATCGTCCGGTCGGCCTATCTCCTTACGGCTGATAACACGGCCCGTTCGCGCTGCGGCGGCGCTGCCAGCATCCAGCGCTGCGCGGCACGCCGCCAGATCGCCTTCCACGACCAGCGTCAGCCTGCCTGGATCGAGCACTTCGTGGCTCAGCAGGCGTACGTTCGCGGCTTTCAGCATGGCATCCGCCGCGTCTACGGCAGCCACCATGCCATCCACTTCCAGTAATCCCAGTGCATTGATCATCACAACCTCTCTTACGCGCGCTGGATTGGATTACGGGCAATATCCAGAACGGCATCAGCAAAGGCGTTACATGCGGCTTTACAAGCGGCCTGGCTACCGGTCAAAAACGCGGCTGAATAGTTGGTTTCTGACGGCGGTGGCACGTAGGTCACCAGTTGTACATCAGCAGATTTCAGCGCCGCATCAATACCAAACGTCGCTTCCAGCGGCGGCGCCACCAGATACGCCATTGGATCGCCAAGTCGGCATCCTGCGGTCGCGGAAAGATACGAACCGGTACGCGAAACCACGTGCGCCAAGAAGGCGGTATCTTCTGCGTCATTCGCCCACTGGAACGCCGCACCACTTTCAATATTGGCGACCATCGCGTCCAGACCCGCGCGAACTTCAGCCGGGTTTGGGCCACCGAGCATAATCAGTACTTCGCCCGAGGTTGGAGAGGGACTGTGCGCCGCACCGGCGTACAGCGAGCGGCCATAAACCACTTCCACCATCGCCTGTTTTGTCGCTTCGTCTGCGGCAATATACGCCACGTCATCAGAGTCTGCTGTGATGAGTCCGAGGCTACGGATATGTGGCGGTAACTTAAGCTCACGGGCAAAACCGTCATTTACCGAGGCAATCACGCGCATTGCGGTGACTGAAGGTCTAATCAAATCTAATGCTGGCATGATGCCTCCTTAACGGGTCATATTGATGCCGGAGGCTTTTTGCTCCAGCATGCGCTTGGCCAAATCCACAATCACCGCCGCTGCTTCAACCGGTGGCGTACCGCCCTGGTGAATGTTCGAGATACAGGTACGGTCCGCTTCTACGGTCGTCGCCACACGCGGCGAATAGACGGCGTAGCAGGAGAGACTTTCCGACTGACCGAGACCCGGACGTTCCCCCACCAGCAGGATCACCGCTTTCGCGCCCAGCAGTTCGCCGATCTGATCTTCGATTTTCACGCGACCATAGCGAACGAAGAACGGGGTCCCGACTTTTAATCCGGCTTGTTTTAAGCCTGACAACAGCGGCGGGAGAATCTCTTCGTAGTTGGCAGTGATGGCATCGGTAGACAAGCCATCAGAGATAATCACCTGCACATCCGGGTTCATCACACACTGCGATTTCAGCGCATCAATGGCTTCCGCACTCAGACGACGGCCCAGATCCGGGCGCGTCAGATACAGGTTTTTGTCACTGATTTCCGAACGCACTTCCAGTAGCCCTTGCGCTTTTACCCACTCTTCCGGCACTTCTTTTAACACCGTATCTTTCGAACGCGAGTGGTCGGCCAGGAAGCGCAGCAGCGCCTGGGTACGCGGACGAGGACCGGCGCGCCCGGTACAAACACGCGCCGCGGTACTGCGCCGCAGTTCAGTCAACACCTCTGCGCGGTGCGGATTCTCAACGCCTATCCACGCTTTAGCTTCGGCTGAGCCTAAGTCCATCGCACAGCTTTCACCAGTCGGCGCGGCGCACTGCGTAGTGCTGCATTTTGCTGGTGCTGACGGTTCTTGAGCCTGCGGTTGAGACTCACCCATTGACGCCATTACGCTGCGTACAATTTCTTCAATCTGTTTTTGATCCATCGTGTTTCATCCCCGCATCATCAGAAGAACAGTGACGGATCGCCCGCCCGTTTGGTCAGGCGACCGTTTGCCATAATGCCCATGGTTTCCAGCCAGCGTTCAAACTCCGGCGACGGGCGCAGGTTCAGCAACTGGCGCACGGTCGCGGTATCGTGGAATGCGGTGGTCTGATAGTTGAGCATGATGTCGTCACCGAGCGGCATGCCCATGATGTAGTTGCAGCCAGCGGTGGCGAGCAGAATCATCAGGTTTTCGTTAAGGTTCTGGTCAGCATCAGCATGGTTGGTGTAGCAGCAGTCGCAGCCCATCGAGATGCCGCTCAGCTTGCCCATAAAGTGATCTTCCAGACCCGCGCGAATAATCTGACGGTCGTTGTAGAGATACTCTGGCCCGATAAAGCCCACCACGGTGTTCACCAGGAACGGATCGTAGTGCCGCGCCAGCCCGTAGTTACGCGCTTCCATTGTCACCTGATCGGCGCCGAAGTTAGCGCCAGCGGAGAGCGCAGAACCTTGTCCGGTTTCGAAGTACAGGCAGTTTTCCCCGGCGATACGGTTGAATTCAGCGCCTACGGCGCGCGCTTCATCGAGCATTGCCAGCTCCACGCCGAACTCTTTTAAACCTTTCTCGCTGCCGCAGATACTCTGGAAGATCAATCCACCCGGCGCGCCGCGACGAATCGCTTCAATCTGGGTGGTAACGTGCGCCAGTACGCAGCCCTGGGTCGGAATATTGAATTTATCGATAACGCCGTACACGGTATCAAGCACGCGGCTTAAGTTTTCCACGTCATCCGTTACCGGGTTTACGCCGATCACCGCATCGCCCGCTCCGAAAGACAGCCCTTCATAGATTTGCGCCGCAATACTCTGCACGTCGTCACGGGTGTCGTTCGGCTGCAAACGGCAGCTAAAGGTGCCCGGCAGCCCGATAGTGGTGTTAGCTTTTTTGATCACCGGCATTTTCTTGCCGCCGTAGATCAGGTCCGCGTTGGAGCAGATTTTTGCTACCGCAGCGACCACTTCCGACGTTAACCCTTTGCGCGTAAACGCAATGTCATCAACAGAGGTTTCATCGCTCAGCACGTACTCGCGCAGCTCGCTGATACTCCAGTTTTTGATGCGGTTATAGGCCGTTTCGTTGACGTCATCCTGAATCAGACGCGTCACGCAGTCCTCTTCATAGGAAATCACCGGGTTATTACGGATATCCGCTACCGTCATTTCCGACAGCACCTGCTTGGCCGCCACGCGTTCCTGCGAACTGGTTGCAGCTACCCCTGCCAGCACATCCCCCGAACGCAGTTCGTTGGCTTTGGCCAGCACCTCTTTAACATCCTTAAACTGATAAACATTGCCGAACAATGTGGTCTTTAGTTTCATAAGTCGTTCCCTCAGGAAGGAAATGCGAGTGATTTCACCGTCACCGGCACAACCGATCCGCCAAAAAGAGGCGTACCAATGTCGATATAGTCCCCCGCCCGGACAACCACCTCATCGATGACCGCCAGCGGGTGTTGCTGTAACTGTGGGCGTAACAGCATGCCCAGGGCTTTACCAAAATCCTGCTCGGCTACCACCAGCAGGGGATGCGGATTCGGATAGCGCGCGACAAAGGCCAGCAGCGCATCAATTACCGTTAACAGCGCTGCGTAGCGCACCGGTAGCGAACCGGGCAGCGCCAGCACGTAGGCGTCCGTTTGCGGATCCAGATCGAGCTGCATCAACGCCTGTTGCCAGGCAGTCACCAAATCAGCCTCATCAACCGGAATCGCCACCGGCAGATTGCGCAGCGGAAGCGCCACGCCTTCCAGCCAGATAGTGCTGCCCGAAAGCGACAGCGTATGCGCCCCGGCGCCAATCACCGTGGCGCGCACGGTTTGCGCCGGGAACTGCACGTTCATCTCACGCAGACGCGGATGCTCATGCAGCGCCGTGGCGAGCAGCGGTCCGATGTCGGAAAAACAGAACGGATCGGCAGGTTGGTTGCGGTAGCATTCACCTACCCCACCGGACAACGTAATCACTTCCGGCTTCACGCCAGTTGGCAGCAGACCGGTTTGCATCAGCGCCTGCGCCAGCGGTGACAGCGTGCCGTCAATCACCTCCACAATCAGCGCCGCCATGCGTCTTGCTACCTGGACCAGTTGTGAGGCGTTGAGCGTTCGGGCGTCAAAGCCCGGACCAAATACGTCATCGACAATCATCTGTCCCGGCTGATGCGCATGCACCACGCGCCCCTGACCGTCAGTTTCCAGCAGTCGCCCACCGACGTTCAGGCAGGCCGAACCGCTGACCTTTCCGGCGTCGAACAACACATAGTTCGACGTCCCGCCACCGATGTCGATATTCAGTACACGGCACAACTTCTGCTCAGACAGCGTTTGTGCGCCCGCACCGTGACCGGCGATCACCGACTCCAGGTGCGGACCGGCGCTGGCAACCACGAAGTCCCCCAGCGACTGGGAGAGCGTCATTACCGCCGGGCGGGCGTTGCGGGTTTTGGCGCTTTCGCCGGTGATGATGATCGCCCCGGAATCAACAGCTTCAGGCTTGATGCCCGCCGCCTGATACTGGGCAAGGATCAGTGCCTTAAGTTCAGCCTCTTTCAACCCGCCCTGCTTATCAACAGGGGTGAAGAACACCGGGCTTTGCCAGCTAATTTCGCGTTTGATGAATTCGTAGCGCGGCACCTGCGACACTGCCGCACGGTTAACCAGCTCAAGGCGCGAGAAGATCACCTGAGTGGTGGTGGTGCCGATATCGATACCGACGCTCAGTAGCTGGCGAGTGTTCACGATTGCGCCTCCGGGTTGGTTTCCACTTCTGCTGGCACATCTTCATCTTTCGGTACCAACAGCATAGCCACACCAATCGCCGTCACGCCGCCAATCAGCTTGCCGACAATCATCGGGAAGATCATGGCGTTCATGTTGGCAGCGGCGAAACCTAAGTGGTCACCCAGCGCGAAGGCCGCGGAGACCGCAAACGCGCAGTTGATCACTTTGCCGCGGGTATCCATATTCTTCATCATGCCGAACATTGGGATGTTGTTCGCCAGTGTCGCCACCATGCCCGCAGCCGCAATGTTATTGACTTTTAACAGGTTACCGACGCTCATCAGCGGTTTTTCAAACCAGCGGGTCAGCAGCAGCACCATCGGGTACGCGCCGAGCAGTACACAGGAGATAGAGCCGATAACTTCGATGGCGCGCATCACTTCACCCGGCTTGTCGCCCGGCGCCATGAAGATAGGGTCCAGACCCGGGATCAGCTCCCAACCAAGCAGGAATTTGATGACCGCCGCCGCCAGACCGATGGTGATCAGCGCCACCAGGAATTTCGCGAAAATCTGGAAGCCGTTGATCATTTTTTCCGGGATGAATTTCAGACCCAGCGCCACCAGCACAGCCACGATCAGCACCGGGATCATGTTCATCAGGATTAGCGCGAAGGTGAACTCCACCGGCTGACCGTTGATTTCAACGCCGGAGTACATCGCTATCAAACCACCCGCAATACAACCAATCGGAATGGTGACGATACCGGCCAGCACGCCCAACGCCAGATAACGACGGTCGGACGGTTCAATAATCCCCAGCGCAACCGGAATGGAGAAAACCAGCGTCGGCCCCATCATCGCCCCAAGGATCAGGCCAGAGTACAACCACGCCGCAACGTCGCCGCCCGCCAGTTCTTTTGCCAGGAAGAAGCCGCCCATGTCGCACGCCAGCAGCGTTCCGGCAAACATCGACGGGTTCGCGCCCAGCATTTCGTACAGCGGAATAATCACCGGACCGAGCACATGCGCCAGTACCGGTGCCAGCGCGGTCATACCGACCATCGCCAGGCCCAACGCGCCCATCGCCATAAAACCTTCTTCAAACTGACCGCCCGATCCCTCAATACTCTTACCGAACTTACCGAGGAAGCGCGCTGAACCGCCAAACTGCGACAGGATCCTGTCCACGGCGGCAATCAGCATAAAGAACATCATGATGTACATGATGATTTCGTTAATTCCCATAGCCCCTACTCCCTGTCATTTGTGATTTGTAGGCCGGATAAGACGTTTACGTCGCCTCCGGCATTAACGCCGTGTTATTGCCGGATGGCGGTGCGAGCACCTTATCCGGCCTACAGGCATTACCCGGCAGCCGCGTACAGGTCGATAATCTGTGCCTGTGTGGCGGTGCGTGGGTTACTGCGAATACAAATATCCTCCAGCGCGGCGTCAGCCCATGCGCTGTAATGCTCGGGCTTTGCCCCAACGTCGGAGAGCCGTCTGGTCTGGCCCACTTCGCTAATCAGCTCGCTGACGGCGTTGATGGCATCGCGATCGTCCGACTTCTTGTTGGTTAACGCCCGTCCGATATGGCTGAAGCGTTCGCGACACACCATGCGGTTGAACCCCATTACCGTGGGCAGCAGCATGGCGTTAGCCTGCCCGTGCGGAATGTGCAACGTCGCACCCGGCTGGTGGGCCATCGCATGGCACAGGCCCAGCCCCGCGCTGGAAAACGCCATCCCTGCCATACAGGAGGCCAGCAGCATGCTTTCCCGCGCCGCCAGATCCTGCCCATAGCCAACGGCCTTCGGCAGCGATTTGCCGATCATCGCAATCGCGCCAATCGCCAGGCTGTCGGTAAACGGCGTCGCGTTCAGGGCGCTATACGCTTCAATGGCATGCGTCAGCGCATCGATCCCGGTCATCGCCGTGACGTGTGCGGGCACACCTTCCGTTAGCGCGGCGTCAAGAATCGCCACATCCGGCATCAACGACGCATGCGCCAGCACTTTTTTAAGTCCGGTTGCAGCGTCGATAATCACCGTGACGTTAGTGGTTTCCGACCCCGTTCCGGCGGTAGTTGGTACGGCAATCAGCGGCAAACGCGGACGTAAAGCGCTGCGCTCATCCATGTCAGCCAGGGTCTGCGTGGGATTAGTCACCAGCAACGCCACTGCTTTAGCGGCATCCAGTACGGAGCCACCGCCAAAGGCCACCACGCCGTCGCACTTCGATTCACGCAGTTGCGCGACCGCGGCGCAGACATCCGTGATGCACGGTTCGCCCACCGGGCACGGCCACAGCGTCATCGCCACGCCTTTCATCGCCAGACTGCGTTCCAGCGCAGCGGTCATCCCCGCCTGATGCAGAAAGCTGTCTACCATGACGAACATGTGCGTCAGTCCGCGCGTTTGTGCTTCCTGACCGCAGGTACTGAGCGCTCCCAATCCGCAAAGGGTGACCGGTGGAACGCTAAACGTTTTAACGCGTTGCAGATTCAGGGTGTCGAATGCCTGAAAGAGCGCGGTCTGCAATTCAGCTTGCATAGATTCCTTCCGCTTTTTCTTTTCCGCTGTTGGCAATCGCCAGCGGGGTCATAAACAGGCTGTGCTGAGGTAAATGCACCTGCAGTTCCGGGAAGCGCTTACGGAACAGCTCATCCACGCCCGGCTGCATGCAGGAACCGCCGGCCAGCCATAAATCGGTGACGCCCTGTCCGGCTATATGGTGAGCCACGATTTCCGCCATTTTTTCGTAGACAGGCTTAACCACCGGCCAGATTTCCTGACCGTTGCTACGTTTATACTGTTCGGCTTCTTCCAACTGGATGCGGCGGTTCCCGGCCAGCGTCAGAGAAATGTGATGCCCACCGGTCGCTTCATCGGCGGAGTAGGTCACTTTGCCCTGCTTAACAATGGCAATCCCGGTGGTACCGCCACCAATATCCACCACACCAGCGTTATCGAGCTGCAACAGATCCGCCACGGCGGTCGGCTCGTCGAGCACATGACTCACTTCAAGTCCGGCTGACTCCAGCACGTTAATGGAGATTCGTGGGTCCGTTCCCGGTGGAAACGAGGTTGCCGCATGGGTAAAGCGGCAACCCAGCTGTTGTTCAAGCGTATCGAGATGGCGACGAACAATGGTTACTGCGCCGAAGAAATCCCAGACGATGCCATCGCGCACGACATCGGCCCAGTCGAGGCAAACCGCTACCGGCTGCCCGTCACCGTCGACGACCATCGACACCACATCACACGTCCCCAAATCAACGCCCAACCATAGCGGTGATTCGCTCTCAGCAGGCGTCTGGTTGCATAGCGTGGCTGCTTTTTGCAGTCTGGGTGTCAGCCAACGTTGTTCGTCGTGCGCCATCTCTTTTACTCCTTATACAATTCTGAAGGCGTCCACCAACACACAGCGACGCAGACGCACAAACGTACGCGCGCTGGTCACCCCTTCCCCGGTTGGCGTGGTAATGGTCATCGTGGTCCAGCCTTCGCCGCCAAGTCCCAGACCGGCAATACACGGCCCGTTCTTAACGAAAATGCTGGTATCAATGGCGTTCGCCATGCGGTTCATATTGTCGATGTTGCGTGAGTGCATCGCCGCCGTATGGTGGCAGCCGCCTTCAAGCTTGACCGCCAGTTCAATGGCTTCATCGACGTTAGCGACCCGCACGACCGGCAGAACCGGCATCATCAGTTCGGTGACGGCAAACGGATGCGTCGCGGAGGTTTCGACGAATAACAGCCGGGTTTGCTCCGGTACGTTCAGACCAATCGCCGCAGCGATTTTTCCTGCGTCGCGCCCTACCCAGTCACGACTGACCGTGCCTTTACCGCGCTCATCGATATTTTTCAGCAGCACTGGTTGCAGCTGTTCAGCCTGGGCCGCGGTCAATTTCACCGCATGCTGGCTTTCCATCAGACGCATCAGCTCATCGGCGACGCTGTCGACCACAATCAGCACTTTTTCGTCGGCGCAGATAATGTTGTTGTCAAACGACGCGCCTTTGACGATCGACTGCGCCGCGCGTGCCAGGTCGGCCGTTTCATCCACCACCACCGGCGGGTTACCCGCACCGGCAGCAATCAAACGTTTGTTGGTGTGTTTACGCGCGGCATCCACTACGGCTTCGCCACCGGTGACGACCAGCAGGCCGATGCCTGGGTACTTGAACAGACGCTGGGCGGTTTCGATATCCGGATTGGCAACGGTGACCAGCAGGTTTGCCGGACCGCCTGCAGCGACCACCGCCTGGTTAAGCAGGGTGATGGCGCGCTGAGAAACTTTTTTCGCCGCCGGATGCGGCGCGAAGACCACGCTGTTGCCAGCTGCGATCAGGCTAATGGCATTGTTAATAACGGTTGCGGCCGGGTTGGTGGACGGTGTCACCGAGGCCACCACGCCCCACGGCGCATTTTCAATCAGCGTCAGGCCGTTATCGCCGGTCAGGACCTGTGGAGACAGACATTCCACTCCCGGCGTGCCGCGTGCCTGCGCCACGTTTTTGGCAAATTTATCCTCAACGCGTCCCATGCCGGTTTCTGTGACGGCAAGTTCCGCTAATTCTCTGGCGTGCTTTTCGCCCGCCTCACGTAGCGCCGTGATAGCCAGTTGGCGCATGGCAACGCTTTTCAGCCCTTGCTGGGCCAGTTTTGCTGCCGCCACTGCGTCATCCAGGGAGGCAAAAACGCCCATTTCTTGAACGGCACTGACGGGTTGGCTGCTGTCTTTCATTTTCAGCAGTACCGCTTTCACGACCTGTTCAATATCCTGTTGATTCATGATTTTCTGCCTTATTTATGGAAGATCACCTGACCACCTGCCACCACTTCATCGACAATGCCAATCACGCACAGATCGACAGGTGATGATTCGTTACGGTGCGCCTGACGGGCTGAGCTTCCGCTGACCAGCAGCACCCACTCTCCGGTTCCCGCCCCGATGCTGTCGATAGCAACAGCACATTGCCCGTCGGGGTTACCCTGGGCATCAATCATTTCCACCATCAGCAACTTGTCGTGCGCGAGCCCCTGATGGCGTACGGTACAAACAATTTGTCCTGTGACGATTGCCAGTTTCATACGCGCCTCCGTGGCATATTTCAGGTAAAACCTCCCCCTACCCTCCGCAGAAGGTAATGTGAAAAGGAGAGAGGGTGACGCCAGCAATACAGTCTGTGGCGTCACATGGACGACTTACATGTCGTTGCTGTCGCCTTTAAAGCTGATCGGGAATACTTCCTCCAGATCGCCATGCGGACGCGGGATCACATGTACGGAAACCAGCTCGCCAATACGCTGTGCAGCCGCAGCACCTGCGTCCGTTGCGGCTTTGCATGCCGCTACGTCGCCACGGACCATGGCAGTGACCAGACCGCCACCGATCTGCTTCACGCCAACCAGTTTCACGCGTGCCGCTTTAACCATTGCGTCAGAAGCCTCAATCAGTGCAACCAGGCCCCGGGTTTCAATCATTCCTAATGCTTCCATTGTGTTTTCCTCTCATTAAGGGGTCCAGAACGGGACCTAAACAACCAGTGTTTGTGAGGCGTTTTCACGACTCACGTCAGTCTGGCGCGGCACTGCTGCCACCAACGCCAGTTCGATAATTTCCTGTACGCTACAGCCGCGAGAGAGGTCATGAAGCGGTGCGGCAAGCCCCTGGATCAGTGGCCCGACTGCACGATACCCTCCCAAACGCTGGGCGATTTTGTAACCAATATTGCCTGCTTCAAGCGATGGGAAGACCATCACATTGGCATTACCCTTTAACGGACTTGCAGGCGCTTTTTGCGCGGCGACATCCGGAACAAAGGCGGCATCAAATTGCAGTTCGCCATCCACGATAAGCTGCGGCGCACGTTCACGAACGATCTCGGTCGCCTGCTGCACGTTAGCGACGTTGGGGTGACGGGCACTGCCATTACTTGAAAACGACAGCATGGCCACGCGCGGCTCTTCACCGGTAATTGCCTGCCAGGTCTGCGCGCTGGCAATCGCAATATCCGCCAGCTGTGCAGCGGTGGGCTGGGGTACGACGCTGCAATCGGCAAAGCCTAATGACGGTCCGAGATACTGCGGCAGCATCAGAAAAATCGACGACAGCGTTTTACAGCCCGGCTGTAGCCCAATAATGCGTAACCCGGCGCGCAGCACGTTTGCTGTTGACGACAGATTGCCGGCAATACAGACGTCAGCTTCTCGCGCGCTGACCATTGCCGCAGCGAACATCAGCGGATCATTGAGCTTTTCCAGCGCATCGGCTGGCGTTTTATCTCCCGCGCGGGTCAGCCAGCGCAGCGCAAACTCTTCGCGCATTGCCAGATTGCTTTGCGGATCGATAACCTGGATACCATCCATCGCCACCCGATGGCTGAGAGCAAACTGGCGCAAAGCAAATGGGCTGGCGACAAGAATGGGGCGTGCCAGACCGTGCTGATGCAGATAATTCGCGGCTTTCAGCACCCGGACATCCAGCGCATCCGGGAACACCACCCGAGCAGGGGCTTGCTGGGCGAGTTGACGAGCACGTTCGATGATCATGGCTTCTCCCCCAGTCGTTGTTGAATTTGGCTAACCGTCAGCGGATGTTTCGCCACGCTCAGAATCATCATCACGTAGACCGTACTGGAAAGGCGATTGAGCGCCTGCATGATGTCCGGTCGTATAACTTCAAAACTGCGGGTAATGAAGACCTGAGCCGCCACCGTCTCCGTTTCACGGACTTTGGTACGCAGCAGATTCAGCAGCGCGCAATCACGTCCGTGGCTGGCCTCAGGCACCAGATGATCGTGATCCAGATAGCGCAGCGGATGATGTGAAAGCCGGTGTAAATCTTCGTCGCTCAAACCGACGATAGCTTGTGCGGCCAGCGGCTCATCCATAGCGTCGGCACGCATAATATTGCCCAGACGCGAACGGATATCCGCCAGCCACGGCTGCCACGGTTCCGCCAGCTCGATCTGCAACCACACGGCCAGCGCGATGGTGCTGTCCAGCGCGGCGCGAAATCCCAGACGTGGATCACTTTTGGCCACCATCTTGTCAGCCGTCAGATGCGTCAGCGTGTCTGGTTTCTTCGCCACCGGTTGATGACACAGTTCGCAGCTGGCCTGTGGATGGGTATCGCTGCTGGTTAAACCATGCACCGGCTGCGGCTGCTGTTGTTCGTCATCAATAAACAGGCTGCCCTGCTCGTCGATAAACTTAATGCGCAGATGTCGGCTTTCCAGTAATTCCCGGGCAGACGGCGTCAGGCGAGCATCAGCGGGGAGATGAATTTCAGCCCCCTCGCTGAGCGTATGATTCGCTCTGAGCCATGCTTCGGTAATGAAATCCTTCATACATCCGCCTTAGCAGGACTGCCAGTTCGCAGGCCAGGCCACATACAGAAACTTCACCGTCGATGGCGTACCAAATTCAATGCTGGAGCCTTTCGGGATAAACATGACGTCCCCGGCTTTAGCAATCATGGTTTCACCTTCGTGGCGAACGTGCAGCTCGCCTTCCAGAATCATGTCGATTTCGTCGTAGTTCAGCGTCCATGGGAAAAAGGCGTTATCCCACTGCATGAACCCGGCGGCCATGCTGCTACCGTCCTGGTCGGTCACCAGATCGGTTAAGCCAACGCAGTGTGGTTGTGCGCCGTCAAAACGCCCAAACTTCACGCTGCTACCGTCGATGACTTTGACGCCGCCTTTGCCGGTGACCGATTTAAAGCTCGGCTGCATTCCGCCCTGCTCCAGCGACTGTTTCTCCTTCATGACTTTGTCCATCAGCTGCGCGACCAGGCTTTCGGTAAATTGTCCTTCGGGCAATTGCGCAATGATGGTTTCACGAATGCGCTGGCTCTCCGTTTTGCCATCATCCACCGCAGCCGGTGCAACAGCGGCGGCAGTTGGCGCGGATTCGTCGCATTCACGGATAGTGACACCCAGCAGCTCCGCCACTTCGCGTGCCTCCGGGGTGATGATGCTGGCGCGCAGAACAACCGACATTTCCTGTTCGCCGCGTGCGTGGGCCGCACGAATATCGTTAGCTGTGATGAGTTTTTTCACCTGCCCTTTCCTCCTTTTGGCTGAGCTCAGTCAGATAATCCACCAGGTGCTGCACGCTGCGCGGGTCATGGCTATTGAGCTCGAAAATCGGCTCCTGAAACCCCATCCCGCGAAGTAGTTGTCGCGTTGCGGCGACGTCGGCATCCGGCATGTCCGTTTTGCTGATAACGGCGATTTGTCGTTTACTGGCGCCGATATCCAACAGCCCGGCAGGTAAGCGACTTTCTTTATCATTTGCCGCGTGTATATAAATCAACGTATCGACATCCTGCAGCGTGGTAATTAAGGCGTGGTACCAGCGCGGATGGCTAAAATATTCTCCTGGCGTATCGATATCGCCATTTTCATTAAACTCAACGGCCTGTGTTTTTCTGGCGAGGGAATAATTCCCCTGTAGCGCATTAAAGAGCGTTGTTTTCCCCGCGCCCACCGTACCGACAAACGCAATACGTTTCATCGCCGCCTCTGATTAACTTTTTGTCAGGTTGCACAACGTGAAATTTAATAACCGACCCAGACCGCTCACCGTCTGTAATAACGCTTCTTCTACCGCGCCTACCGAGCCATAAATCACCAGTGCCCCGCTGAATCTATCGAGAAAGCCAATATGTACATCCGCCGCTTTCATGGCTAAATCACCGGCTATCATCGCGGTTTCGCCTGGCGTCAGCGTCATAATGCCGATAGCGCCCGCTTCGGGAACGCCGATCTTTTTCGCCAGTTCTTCGCCTGGGTGCGCAATGAGATGCGCCAGCGTGACCTGTTTCCCCGGCACAAATTCCTGAATGATGCGTTCTTTTTCCATTGCTCACCGCCTCCGCTAAAACTGCCCTCATCGTGGCAATTTTTTGTCAGAGTAAATAACAAAATTCGGCAACCAGGTTTAAAAGGTGAAGTGGATCACTAAGAAAAGGAAAATAAAAAGGCGCGGGAGGTACCCGCGCCAGAAATAATTAAAGTGAAATTACAGCGGCTGTGTTTGAGCTTCTACAACGGCCAGCGCCACCATATTAACGATACGACGAACAGAGGCGATCTGCGTTAATACGTGAACCGGTTTCGCTACCCCCATCAGCACTGGGCCGACCGTTACGCCTTCGGAGCTGGAAACACGTAGTAAGTTGTAACTAATACGAGCAGCCTCCATATTCGGCATCACCAGAATATTCGCTGAGCCTTTCAACGGGCTGTCCGGCATACGGTCATTACGGATACTTTCCACCAGCGCGGCATCACCGTGCATTTCACCGTCAATCATCAATTCTGGCGCACGCGCCTTAATCAGCGCCAGCGCTTCACGCATTTTGCTGGCCGACGGACAGTTTGATGAGCCAAAGTTGGAATGCGACAGTAATGCCACCTTCGGTTCAATACCAAAGCGACGTACGGTTTCTGCCGCCATCACGGCGATTTCAGCCAGTTGCTCCGGCGTAGGGTCATCGTTGACGTAGGTGTCGGCGATAAAGGTGTTACCGCTTGGCAGCAGCAAAGCGTTCATCGCTCCGGCCGTATGCACGCCTTCGCGGTAACCAAACACCTCTTTAACTACGCTGAAGTGCTCATGATAGTCGCCAATCGTACCGCAGATCATCGCATCCGCTTCACCGCGCTGCACCATGATCGCACCGATCACCGTGGTGTTGGCAATCACCGCACGCTGCGCCTGCTCCTGGGTAATACCACGGCGCTTCATGATCTGGTAGTACTCGCTCCAGTACTCTTTAAAGCGCGGATCGGACTCATTGTTAACGATTTCAAAATCGACGCCGGCTTTGATCTGCAGCCCCAGTTTCTGGATACGCATTTCGATCACGCTCGGACGACCAATCAGGATCGGCTTCGCCAGACCTAAGGTGATCAGCTCCTGAGTCGCATGCAGCACACGCACCTCTTCCCCTTCCGTCAGCACCACGCGCTTCGGCGCTTTACGTGCCTGGGAGAAAATCGGCTTCATGAACAGGTTGGTTTTGTAGACAAATTCGGTCAGCTTATCGATATAAGCGTCAAAGTCAGCAATCGGACGCGTCGCCACACCGGAGTCCATCGCCGCTTTTGCTACCGCTGGGGCGATTTTGACGATCAGACGTGGGTCGAACGGTTTCGGAATGATGTATTCCGGGCCAAAGCTCAGATCCTGGTCGCCATAGGCAGAGGCCACCACCTCGCTCTGCTCGGCGTGCGCCAGCTCAGCAATCGCGTGTACTGCAGCCAGTTTCATCTCTTCGTTGATGGCGGTAGCGCCGACATCCAGCGCGCCGCGGAAAATGAACGGGAAGCACAGGACGTTGTTAACCTGGTTCGGGTAGTCAGAACGACCGGTGCAAATGATGGCGTCGGAACGCACCTCTTTTGCCAGCGGCGGCAGGATTTCCGGTTCCGGGTTGGCGAGTGCCAGGATCATTGGCGCTCGCGCCATCTTCTTGACCATTTCCTGGGTCAGCACTTTCGGGCCAGAACAGCCGAGGAAAATGTCTGCGCCGTCAATCACATCATCCAGCGTACGTTTACCATCATCCACTACCGCGTAAGCCGCTTTGGTCTCCGCCATGTTCGGTTCGCGGTCTTTGTAAATCACGCCTTTGGAGTCGCAGACCACAATATTGTGTTTCTGCATCCCCAGCGCCACCAGCAGGTTCATACAGGCAATCGCCGCCGCACCTGCGCCGGACACCACCATGCGTACGTCAGAGATGTTCTTCTCCACCACCCGCAGACCGTTCAGAATTGCGGCGGTGCTGATGATCGCCGTGCCGTGCTGATCATCATGGAATACCGGAATATTCATGCGCTCGCGCAGTTTTTGCTCAATGTAGAAGCACTCCGGCGCTTTGATATCTTCGAGGTTGATGCCGCCAAATGTTGGCTCCAGAGCCGCCACGACATTGATAAATTTATCCGGATCGAGCTCATCCACTTCGATATCGAACACGTCAATCCCGGCGAATTTCTTAAACAGAACGCCTTTACCTTCCATCACCGGTTTGCCAGCCAGTGCGCCGATATTGCCCAGGCCCAGCACCGCGGTACCGTTGGAGATAACCGCAACCAGGTTGCCGCGCGCGGTGTATTTATAGGCCGCCAGCGGGTCCTTTTCAATTTCCAGACACGGCGCTGCAACGCCTGGCGAGTAGGCCAGAGCAAGATCGCGCTGTGTTGCAAGAGGCTTGGTCGGAGAAACCTGAATTTTACCTGGTACTGGAAATTCGTGGAAATCGAGGGCGCTTTGTTTTAACTGGTCATCCATCTTGTTGTTCCTTTCACGTGTCGATCAAAAAAGTGGCGCGGGTAACCATGCTACGAGCCGCACATTATCACCTCAGTCAGCGGCCCAAACTTTGAAGGTCCCCAAACTCTCGCCATTCAAAGAAAGAATTTGTTATCAACTTATAACAGCCATGTTACCTGCTTAATCCAGCAATGCCATGCTTGTCTGCTATGCTTTTTGCGTGTGCAGCCCGCAATTTTCCCAAAAGTGTGAATTAACACACGCATCTAACGCTTTACTTTTCAAGGAGTATTTCCTATGACCCGTAAAGAGCTTGCCAATGCCATTCGTGCGCTAAGTATGGATGCCGTACAAAAAGCTAACTCAGGCCACCCCGGCGCACCAATGGGTATGGCCGATATCGCCGAAGTACTGTGGAATGATTTCCTCCGCCATAACCCGACCGATCCCACCTGGTACGATCGTGACCGGTTTATTCTGTCCAATGGTCACGCTTCAATGCTGCTTTACAGTCTGCTGCATCTTTCCGGCTACGATTTGCCGTTAGAGGAGTTGAAGAACTTCCGCCAACTGCATTCGAAGACGCCAGGGCATCCGGAAATCGGCTACACGCCGGGCGTGGAAACCACCACCGGCCCGCTGGGTCAGGGTTTAGCCAACGCGGTTGGCCTGGCGATTGCCGAACGCACGCTGGCTGCGCAATTTAACCAGCCGGATCATGAGATTGTTAACCACTATACTTGGGTGTTTATGGGCGACGGCTGCCTGATGGAGGGGATTTCCCACGAGGTTTGTTCCCTGGCGGGAACCCTGGGACTGGGCAAACTGATCGGCTTCTACGATCACAACGGCATCTCGATTGATGGCGAAACCGACGGCTGGTTTACCGACGATACCGCAAAACGCTTTGAGGCCTATCACTGGCATGTGGTGCATGAGATTGATGGTCATGATCCTGAGGCGGTGAAAAAAGCGATTCAGGAAGCGCAGGCTGTTACCGATAAGCCATCGCTGATTATCTGCCGCACGGTGATTGGTTTTGGCTCACCGAATAAAGCCGGGAAAGAAGAAGCGCACGGCGCCGCGCTGGGTGAAGAAGAAGTGGCGCTAACCCGACAGAAGCTGGGGTGGCACCATCCTGCTTTTGAGATCCCCAAAGAGATTTACCGGGCGTGGGATGCACGGGAAAAAGGCGAAAAAGCGCAACAGGCCTGGAATGAGAAATTCGCGGCGTATCAACAAGCACACCCGGAGCTGGCGGCTGAATTTACCCGTCGAATGAGCGGCGGGCTACCGGAACAGTGGGAAGAAACAACCCAGAAGTACATTACCGACTTACAGGCAAATCCGGCCAAAATCGCCACCCGTAAGGCCTCGCAAAATACCCTGAACGCCTACGGGCCGATTCTGCCTGAGCTGCTTGGCGGCTCGGCGGATCTGGCGCCGAGCAACCTGACCATTTGGAAAGGATCTACGTCGCTTAAAGAGGATCCAGCCGGAAATTACATCCACTATGGCGTGCGGGAGTTTGGCATGACCGCGATTGCTAACGGTATCGCCCATCACGGTGGCTTTGTGCCTTACACCGCCACGTTCCTGATGTTTGTCGAATATGCCCGTAATGCCGCGCGCATGGCGGCGCTGATGAAGGCCAGACAAATCATGGTTTATACCCACGACTCGATTGGTCTGGGGGAGGATGGTCCTACGCACCAGGCCGTTGAACAGCTCGCCAGCCTGCGTCTGACACCTAATTTCAGCACCTGGCGACCGTGCGATCAGGTTGAGGCGGCAGTAGGCTGGAAGCTGGCGGTCGAACGCCATGACGGGCCAACGGCGCTAATCCTCTCCAGACAAAATCTGGCGCAGGTTGAGCGTACGCCTGAACAGGTGCAGCAGATTGCCCGCGGGGGATATGTGCTGAAGGACAACGGCGGTAAACCGGATATTATTTTGATTGCTACCGGTTCAGAAATGGAAATCACGCTGCTGGCAGCGGAAAAACTGACCGGTGAAGGCCGTAACGTGCGCGTGGTTTCTCTGCCCTCAACCGATATTTTTGACGCTCAGGATGAGGCGTACCGGGAATCTGTCTTACCGATAAACGTCAGCGCGCGCGTGGCGGTGGAAGCAGGCATTGCCGATTACTGGTACAAATATGTCGGTCTAAAAGGGGCAATTGTCGGCATGACCGGTTATGGAGAATCGGCTCCGGCAGATAAGTTGTTCCCGTTCTTCGGCTTTACGGTGGATAACATCGTGGCCAAAGCGCATAAAGTGCTTAACGCGTGATCCACAATGTGGGCCAGGCATCTGGCCCATGCCAGTTATCGCAACTTGGTTCCTGGGCATAACGCGCCAGGCGAAACCGCTGTCCATCATAGCGCCAGCGCGTCTGGATACCGCAATCTGCCATCCCTCGTCCTTTGGCGAGGGTAACCAGTTCTCGCGACTTCTCGTCAAATGTGGCGTTGGTCAGCTCCATATCCCGACTTTCGGCATCCGTTTTAAATGGCAGACTCAAACGTACGGCACTGGAAGTTAACGGTTTTGCGCGCGAAACAATCCACGCCAGATCGATAGTGTTATACGCCCCGGCTTCACAGCCGATCATCAGTAGCGCTTTATCATCCGTCAGGGCCGTGACGCGCATCTCGCGACGCAGTGGATCGATCGAGCAGCGAATACCATTGATGCGCCAGTTACCATAATCCAGCAGCTCACTGCGCTCTTGTTGTGTTAAGGGCGTTGGCGTTGGGTTAATGACAGCCACACCTTTCAGGGCCGGGGCTGGCGGTACGCTGAGCGGCGGCTCATCACCTTTTTCGATCCAGGCGGTTTCGCTCCCCACGCGTTTTTGCTGGGCATCGATAAACAGCAATGCTGCTTTTAATCCGATCAGTGAAAGATTTTGCGCGCCTTTTTGCAGGGTTATTGCCTTCGCGTCCTGTACAGTTTGTAAAAATGCGCTAATAGTTGCCGGATCATCGGTCATCAGTTGCCAGGGCGTAATACGCCAGTGCTCACCGCTAAGCGCAAGCGAGTCGCCATCCAGCAACAGACGCGACGCAATTTCGCTCTCTTTAACATGGGAAGGCTCCAGCCCTCCCAGTTCAATACGCAACACGGCATCGGTGTGCGCCCCGGCGCTGCGGCTGAGGGTCATGACCAGGCCGTGATGTTCTCCGGTATTGCGCGCCACGCAAAAATTCTGGTTGTTACACGTCACCTGCCAATCAGAAAAAGCCTGCTGCGCGGGCGCGGCCCACAGCAAACGAACGGGTAGCAGCCCGAGCAGGAAAAAGAAAATGACGCGATAGCGCATGGACGGTACAACCCCGAAATCAAAACACACAGCCTAAGCGGTATCTTCCTTGCGCGACTGATGTGGCTCAATAAGAATCGTCGGATTGGCCGTCTATTTGTAAAGAAATATTAATACTGAAGGTTAATCCATCAGGTGCGACGACTGCAGGTAATTCAACAACAGCACCGTTTTGCCGTCACGGATCTCACCCGTTTTAATCATTTCCAGTGCCTGCGTGAACGGTAGCTCCAGAACCTCAATATCTTCATCTTCAACACCGCCGCCTGCGTTTGCCCGTTGACTGTCGCTGTATTGCGCGATAAAGAAATGGATCAGCTCCGTTACGCCGCCCGGAGACATGTAGAGTTCGAACAGTTTACGCACTTCACCCACTTCATAGCCGGTCTCTTCAATCGCCTCTTTACGAATACACGCTTCCGGTTCGTCGTTATCCAGTAGCCCGGCGCAGGTTTCAATCAGTTGGCCGTCTTCGTTACCGTTGACCCAGGTCGCGACGCGGAACTGACGGATGAGCACCACGGTTTTTTTCTCAGCGTTATACAACAGAATAGTCGCACCGTTGCCGCGATCGTAAACCTCGCGTTTGTGACGAATCACCTCCCCATTACTTCGGGTCAGGTCATAGGTGATATTGCGCAGGATGAAGTAGTTATCAGAAAGGACTTTATCTTTGATGAGGGTAATTTTTTGCGACATACCGGCTCCACGGCGAGAAGTGAAAAATAATACTACGCCGTGAAACCGGGTTTGTCTTGACCTTCGGCTAGTGAGATTTGACTGATTTTACGCCCAGCCAGTCAACGATCCCTTGGGCAGCATGCCGCCCTTCGGCCATCGCCGTGACCACCAGGTCCGCACCGCGTACCGCATCTCCGCCGGCAAAAATTTTCGGATTACTGGTTTGATAACGGTACGCGCTCTCAACGTTGGCGGCAATCCGTCCCCAGTTATCGACCTTAACGCCATGCGTCTCCAGCCACGGCATACCGTGCGGGTGGAAACCAAACGCCATGATCACCGCGTCTGCGGGCATAACAAACTCACTCCCGGCGATCGGCACCGGACGTCGACGCCCATTCGCGTCCGGCTCGCCAAGCTGGGTACGTAAGAAACGCACGCCGCTGACTCGTCCATCGGCATTCAACACCAGTTCAACCGGCTGGACGTTAAACTCAAAGTTCGCCCCCTCTTCACGCGCGTTTTTTACCTCTTTTTTCGAACCCGGCATGTTGGCTTCATCACGACGATAGGCGCAGGTTACCTGACTTGCGCCGTGACGCAGCGCAGTGCGAACGCAGTCCATTGCCGTATCGCCTCCGCCCAGGACAACCACATTCAACCCGGCGGTATCAATAAACGGTTCTTCAGGCAGTTCATCCAGCCCCATCACCTGTTTCGTGTTGGCAATCAGGAACGGCAGCGCATCATAAACACCAGGCGCGTCTTCATTCGGCAGGTCCGCCTTCATGGAACGATAGGTCCCCACGCCCACAAACACGGCATCGTACTCTTCCAGCAGCGTCGCCAGCGCCACATCCTTGCCCACTTCGCAGTTAAGTTCGAAATGAATACCCATGGCGCTGAAGATTTCACGGCGACGCGCCAGCAGCGTTTTGTCGAGCTTGAAGGCCGGTATGCCAAACGTCAGCAAACCGCCGATTTCAGGATGGCGATCGTACACGGTGGCGCTAACGCCGTTTCGCGCTAACACATCCGCACAGGCCAGGCCCGCCGGACCCGCGCCGATAATCGCGACGCGCTTATCCACTTTCTGTACGTGGCTTAAGTCCGGTCGCCAACCTTTACTCAGCGCCCGATCAGAAATATAACGCTCAATATTACCGATAGTCACCGCGCCATGCTCGTTACGCACCGTACATGCCCCTTCGCAGAGCCGATCCTGGGGACACACGCGCCCGGTCACTTCCGGCAGACAGTTGGTCTGATGAGAAAGCTCAACCGCCGCGTCAATGTTCCCGGCTTTGACCAGTTCTATCCACTGCGGAATATGGTTATGCAGTGGGCAGGTCCATTCGCAAATACTGTGGTCGCCGCATTTCAGACAGCGGGATGCTTCCCGTTCCGCCTGCGCCGTACGAAACGGCAGATAGATCTCTTCAAAGCTGGTTTTACGGGCTTCAATCGCCAGCTTGTCCGGCTCACCACGCGCAGGCGTCGCCTGCATTTGCTCACGTTTGGTGATGGCAACCTGAACAAAATCGGTAGCGCTACTGTGCCAGGGCTGACTCTCCAGACTGGCTGTACGCAGTCTGCGCGCTTTTGACAGACCGGTAAGCGCGTTTTCCGTCACCAACTGTAACGCCTGTGCCGGACAGTTTTCCACGCAGGCGGGCCCCTCTTCACGCCCCTGACATAAGTCGCATTTATGCGCTGTCGCTTTCACCTTTCCTTTAGCCACGGGAGTGAGTACGATCTGCATCGTGCCAAAGGGACAAGCCACGACGCACGATTTGCAGCCAATACATTTTTGCGGGTTCACCTGCACGCTGTCGTTTTCATGGCTGATTGCCCCATTTGGGCAACTTCTGGCGCAGGGCGCATCTTCACAGTGGTGGCAGGTCACCGCACTGCGTTGTTGCTGATGCTTGATGACGGTAATTCGGGGCTGAAAATGCCGCGGGCTCAGGACATGCTGCTCGCCATTGTGAGCCATGACGCAGGCGACCTCACAGGCATGGCAACCCAGGCACTGCTGGCTATTGACCATAATAAAACGATTCATGGCTTCCTTCTTTTTTGGTTGCAAAAACCTTATTCTTTATATGACTGTTGTTATTAACCGACACGGAAGGAAGCGGCAATGTTCATTTGCCCAGGAAGCACAACTATTTATCCAGAACCTGTGGCAGATCAATTTATTTCATCGCATATGAAATTGTGTTTCAGTTACCATCCAGTTTCATGGCGTTTTATTAACATTTATCAACTACACCGCATCGTTCGGGCTGAATCAAGGCGCGACGTGTAGTGTGTGAGGATGCACAAGTGACGGTAAAGCGTCCGGTCTCGGCCAGTCTGGCCAAGGCTTTTTTCTACATCGTGCTGTTGTCGATTCTCTCAACGGGTATTGCGCTGCTCACGCTGACCAGCAGCTTGCGGGATGCTGAAGCCATCAACGTTGCTGGCTCATTGCGCATGCAAAGCTACCGTCTGGGTTACGATCTGCAAAGCCAAAGCCCGCAGCTCAACGCTCACCGCCAACTTTTCCAGCAGGCGCTAAACTCGTCGGCATTGCAAAATCTGAATGCGTGGTATGTACCGCAAGCGGTGAAAAGTCGCTATGGACGACTGCATGCAAACTGGCTGGAAATGAACGCCCGTCTGATCGATGGCGATTTAAAATGGTACCAGGCTAATATCAACAACTATGTCGATCAAATCGATCTCTTCGTACTGGCGCTGCAACATTACGCCGAACGCAAAGTGATGCTGGTTTTTGGTATTTCGCTGGCTGGCGGGATCGGCATATTCACTTTGGTTTTCTTTACCCTGCGGCGCATTCGCCAGCAGGTGGTGCGGCCGCTAAATAAGCTGGTAATGGCCAGCCAGCACATTGAGCACGGTCAGTTTGATATCCCACCGCTGGATACCGGTTTACCCAACGAACTGGGGCTGCTGGGCAAGACCTTTAGCCAGATGTCGAGTGAGTTGCACAAGCTGTACCGCTCGCTGGAAGCCTCGGTCGCAGAGAAAACCCACGATCTCCACGAAGCTAATCGCCGCCTGGAGGTGCTGTATCAGTGCTCTCAGGCGCTCAACACCAGCCAGATTGATGTGTACTGCTTCCGCCATATTTTACAGATTGTCCGCGAACATGACGCCGCGTATTTCCTGGAGCTTACCGTCGGTGATAACTGGCGGATTAGCGAAGGGACCAAAAGCCCCGAGCTGCCAATGCAAATCCTGCCGGTCACGATGCAGGAAACCGTCTACGGCGAACTGCACTGGCAAAGTCCAAACGTCAATGCCTCGACCCCGCTGCTCAACAGCGTATCATCAATGCTGGGACGCGGGTTGTACTTCAACCAGGCGCAAAAACATTTTCAGCAGCTGTTATTAATGGAAGAGCGCGCGACCATTGCACGCGAACTGCATGACTCGCTGGCGCAGGTGCTCTCTTATTTACGCATTCAGCTCACGCTGCTGAAGCGCTCGATTCCAGAGGATAACGCTCCGGCGCAAAGCATTATGGCGGATTTCTCTCAGGCGCTGAATGATGCTTATCGTCAATTGCGCGACCTGCTGACCACCTTCCGTCTGACCTTACAGCAGGCCGATTTACCCTCCGCCCTGCATGAAATGCTGGAAACGCTGCAAAATCAGACCACAGCTAAACTCACACTCGATTGTCGGTTACCTACGCTGGCGCTGGATGCGCAAATGCAGGTGCATCTGTTGCAAATTGTTCGTGAAGCGGTGCTGAACGCGATTAAGCATGCTAACGCAACCGAAATTGCCGTCAGTTGCGTCACCGCGCCGGATGGCAATCATACGGTTTATGTCCGCGATAACGGCATCGGCATTGGCGAACCGCATGAGCCTACCGGGCACTATGGATTAAATATTATGCGTGAGCGAGCGGAAAGGCTGAGTGGCACGCTGACCTTCTCGCAGCCCTCCGGCGGGGGTACGCTGGTAAGCATCAGTTTTCGTTCGGCTGACTCCGACAGTGGGCTAACGTAAAGAACCGCAAAGCGCTTGTAGGCCTGGATCCAGGCCTGACGGCGCTGGCACAAAAGGTATGCTGTAAACGGGCATGATAATTTACATTATCTTCTTTTTTTCTCCACGTTTGGCTCGTACCTTGCCGCTAAAGTGAAGCAAGTCATACCCATAACGATACGCAGAAACACGAGGTCCCCTTTTAATGGCGAATTTTTTCATCGATCGCCCCATTTTTGCCTGGGTGTTAGCTATCCTGTTGTGCCTGACAGGAGCCCTGGCTATTTTTTCACTACCCGTTGAGCAATATCCCGATCTGGCCCCGCCCAACGTGCGGGTAACCGCCAACTATCCTGGCGCATCTGCACAAACGCTGGAAAACACCGTGACCCAGGTCATCGAGCAGAATATGACTGGTCTCGATAATCTGATGTACATGTCATCACAAAGCAGCGGGACAGGCCAGGCGACGGTTACGCTGAGCTTTGTCGCCGGAACCGATCCTGATGAAGCCGTACAGCAGGTGCAAAACCAGCTGCAATCGGCAATGCGTAAGTTGCCACAGGCGGTACAGGATCAAGGGGTCACGGTGCGTAAAACCGGGGACACAAATATTCTGACCATCGCCTTCGTCTCTACCGATGGCTCCATGGATAAGCAGGACATCGCTGATTACGTAGCGAGTAATATTCAGGACCCGCTCAGTCGTATAAACGGCGTGGGGGATATCGACGCCTACGGTTCACAATACTCCATGCGTATCTGGCTCGACCCGGCCAAACTTAACAGCTTCCAGATGACCGCCAAAGATGTCACCGACGCCATCGAGTCACAGAATGCGCAGATTGCTGTCGGACAGCTTGGCGGCACGCCTTCAGTGGACAAACAAGCGCTGAATGCGACGATTAATGCCCAGTCGCTGCTGCAGACTCCGGATCAATTCCGCGATATTACGCTACGCGTTAACCAGGACGGTTCAGAAGTTAAACTGGGCGACGTGGCGACGGTCGAAATGGGGGCTGAGAAGTATGATTACCTCAGCCGCTTTAACGGTAATCCCGCCTCCGGTCTGGGCGTGAAGCTGGCCTCCGGCGCCAATGAAATGGCGACGGCAACGCTGGTCATTAACCGTCTGAACGAGCTGTCGCAATATTTTCCACACGGACTGGAATATAAGGTGGCGTATGAAACCACCTCCTTCGTAAAAGCCTCAATCATCGACGTGGTAAAAACGCTGCTGGAAGCGATCGCACTGGTATTTTTGGTCATGTACCTGTTCCTGCAAAACTTCCGCGCCACGCTGATTCCCACTATCGCCGTTCCCGTCGTGCTGATGGGTACCTTCTCCGTGCTCTACGCCTTTGGCTATAGCGTGAACACGTTAACCATGTTTGCGATGGTGCTGGCGATCGGCCTGCTGGTGGATGACGCCATTGTGGTAGTGGAAAACGTCGAGCGTATTATGAGTGAGGAGGGCCTCACGCCGCGTGAAGCGACGCGGAAATCGATGGGGCAAATCCAGGGGGCGCTGGTCGGTATCGCCATGGTGCTGTCGGCGGTGTTTATCCCGATGGCCTTCTTCGGCGGCACTACCGGGGCTATTTACCGCCAGTTCTCGATTACCATTGTTTCCGCGATGGTGTTGTCCGTTCTGGTGGCGATGATTCTCACCCCCGCCCTGTGCGCCACGCTACTCAAACCGCTGCATAAAGGCGAACATCACGGGCAAACCGGTTTCTTCGGTTGGTTTAACCGCATGTTTAACCGCAATGCCGAACGCTACGAAAAAGGCGTTGCCCGGATCCTGCATCGCAGCCTGCGCTGGATCCTGATCTACGGTCTGCTGCTCGGCGGTATGGTCTTCCTGTTCCTGCGTCTGCCGACTTCCTTCCTGCCGCTGGAAGACCGCGGCATGTTTACCACCTCGATACAGCTCCCCAGCGGCTCCACCCAACAACAAACGTTGAAAGTGGTAGAAGAAGTAGAGAAGTATTACTTCACCCACGAAAAAGACAACATTATGTCGGTCTTTTCCACGGTAGGATCCGGCCCCGGCGGGAACGGACAAAACGTGGCGCGTATGTTCGTGCGTTTAAAAGACTGGGATGAGCGTGACGCCACCACCGGGACCTCCTTCGCCATCATCGAACGCGCGACCAAAGCGTTTAATAAGATTAAAGAGGCTCGCGTCTTCGCCAGCAGCCCTCCGGCCATTAGCGGCCTCGGCAGTTCGGCTGGTTTTGATATGGAACTGCAGGATCACGCCGGCGCGGGCCATGACGCGTTAATGGCCGCACGCGACAAGCTGATTGAGCTGGCCGGGAAAGACGCGTCCCTGACCCGCGTTCGTCATAACGGACTCGACGACAGTCCACAATTGCAAATTGATATCGATCAGCGCAAAGCCCAGGCGCTGGGCGTGTCCATTGACGACATCAACGATACATTGCAAACGGCCTGGGGCTCCAGCTACGTTAATGACTTTATGGATCGCGGTCGCGTGAAGAAAGTTTACGTCCAGGCGGCGGCGAAGTACCGCATGCTCCCGGACGACATCAACTTGTGGTACGTCCGCAATAATAGCGGCGGCATGGTGCCTTTCTCAGCCTTTGCCACCTCGCGCTGGGAAACCGGCTCACCGCGTCTGGAGCGTTATAACGGCTATTCTGCCGTCGAGATTGTCGGTGAAGCCGCGCCCGGCGTCAGTACCGGTACGGCAATGGACGTGATGGAGTCGCTGGTGCGACAGTTGCCGACCGGATTTGGCCTCGAATGGACGGCAATGTCTTATCAGGAACGACTGTCTGGTTCTCAGGCACCTGCCCTGTACGCCATTTCTCTGCTGGTAGTGTTCCTGTGCCTGGCGGCACTGTACGAAAGCTGGTCGGTGCCCTTCTCCGTCATGCTGGTCGTTCCGCTGGGGGTAATTGGCGCGCTGCTGGCCACCTGGATGCGCGGTCTGGAAAACGATGTCTATTTCCAGGTCGGGTTATTAACCGTTATCGGTCTTTCAGCGAAGAACGCGATATTGATTGTTGAATTCGCCAATGAGATGAACGAGAAAGGACACGATCTGCTCGACGCCACGCTGCATGCCTGTCGCCAGCGCTTACGCCCGATTCTGATGACGTCGCTGGCGTTTATCTTTGGGGTGTTGCCGATGGCCATCAGCAATGGCGCGGGTTCCGGCGGTCAACATGCAGTGGGGACCGGCGTAATGGGCGGGATGATTTCAGCCACAATCCTGGCAATTTACTTCGTCCCCCTGTTTTTTGTGCTGGTCCGCCGACGCTTCCCATTGAAGCCACGCCCAGAATAATCGGACACAAAAAAGGCGACTTACGTTGAGTCGCCTTTTTTTATCCTTTGCAGGATCTGAATTTCTTCCAGAAAATTATTTACGAAGCATGACTTCGATAAAGTCTTTCCAGTTCCCCAGTTCACGTTCAATCATAACAACCTCTCTTATTATTATGAGCATTCTACGAAATCATCATCATCAAAAGAAGATCATTTAACCGATGGTTGTGATTACATCCTCCCGTGGTTGGGGTTTATGTGATCACTATGCGCTATACCCATAAATTTTATGTGACTTACTGCAATATTTTGAAATATTCATACATCATCTACTACTGTTGCAATTCTGATGGAAAAACAGGCTGATGCAAACAGGCAAATTCTGATTTTCATTTACGAGTTAGTTTTGGAACTTTCAGGAATCATTATTCACCATTGTTCAACAATGTTATATTTCTCTATAACGCTAGGATGACAATATGTATTATCCGTGTTCACACAACACGAGAATAAATATTCAAATTAAATCGATAAGGATTCAAATGATCACTCTCTACGGCATTAAAAATTGCGATACTATTAAAAAAGCCAGACGCTGGTTAGAAGAGCGAGGGATCGACTACCGCTTCCATGATTATCGCGTCGACGGACTGGACAACACGCTATTACAGTCTTTTATCAGCGAATTAGGTTGGGAGCCATTACTCAATACGCGTGGAACCACCTGGCGGAAACTGGATGAAGCCACGCGTAGCCAAATCACTACTGCGGACGCCGCCGCCGCGTTGATGATTGAAATGCCAGCAATTATCAAACGCCCATTGCTCTGCGCGCCGGGTAAGCCTATGCTGCTTGGTTTCAGTGAATCCAGTTATACTCTGTTTTTTAATGAGGTGTAGTCTATGTCGTGCCCGGTTATTGAGCTGACACAGCAGCTTATTCGCCGTCCTTCCCTGAGCCCGGATGATGCCGGGTGCCAGGCGTTAATGATTGAACGCCTGCGCGCGGTAGGTTTTACCGTTGAGCGTATGGATTTTGGTGACACACAGAATTTTTGGGCATGGCGCGGTAAAGGTGAGACTCTGGCATTTGCCGGTCACACTGACGTAGTGCCTGCCGGCGATGTCGATCGCTGGATTAATCCGCCGTTCGAACCGACCATTCGCGATGGCATGCTGTTTGGGCGTGGCGCTGCCGATATGAAAGGTTCACTGGCAGCGATGGTCGTGGCCGCAGAACGCTTTGTCGCCCAACATCCTAATCATCAGGGCCGTCTGGCGTTCCTGATAACCTCTGACGAAGAAGCCAGCGCCAAAAACGGCACCGTAAAGGTGGTTGAAGCGCTGATGGCGCGTAACGAACGCCTCGATTATTGTCTGGTAGGCGAACCATCCAGTACGGAAATCGTTGGCGACGTGGTGAAAAATGGTCGTCGTGGTTCGCTGACCTGCAACCTGACCATTCACGGCGTGCAAGGACACGTGGCCTACCCACATCTGGCTGATAACCCGGTACACCGCGCCGCGCCAATGCTCAATGAACTGGTGGCGATCGAGTGGGATCAGGGTAACGAGTTCTTCCCAGCGACCAGTATGCAGATTGCCAATATTCAGGCAGGAACCGGTAGCAACAACGTCATCCCTGGTGAGCTGTTCATCCAGTTTAACTTCCGTTTCAGCACCGAATTAAACGATGAAATGATTAAAGCCAGGGTGCTGGAACTGCTGGAAAAACATCAACTGCGTTATACCGTCGACTGGTGGCTCTCCGGTCAGCCGTTCCTGACCGCACGCGGTAAACTGGTGGATGCAGTAGTGAACGCCATTGAGCACTATAATGAAATTAAACCGCAGTTACTGACTACAGGCGGGACATCCGACGGGCGTTTTATTGCCCGCATGGGGGCACAGGTAGTAGAGCTTGGGCCGGTCAATGCCACCATTCATAAAATTAATGAATGCGTTAATGCCGCCGACCTGCAACTGCTTGCCCGTATGTATCAACGTATCATGGAGCAACTCGTCGCCTGATGAGTGTTCCTGCAAGAGGAAATGAGCATGGACTGGCTGGCAAAATATTGGTGGATTTTAGTATTGGTGTTTCTGGTAGGCGTATTGCTGAACGTTATCAAAGATCTCAAGCGCGTCGACCACAAGAAGTTTCTCGCTAATAAGCCAGAGCTTCCCCCGCATCGTGACTTTAACGATAAATGGGACGACGACGACGATTGGCCGAATAAGGATCAGCCGAAGAAATAATTTGTAGGCCGGATAACACATATCACATTGCTATCCGGCACTATCACTGACTGTCATGCCGGATGGCGGCTTCGCCTTATCCGGCCTACAGGTTAAATCATCTCAATCACATCATCATCGTTGGGCGTACCGCCACTCAGCGCTTCATCAAAGTAGTGTTTCGGTACGGTAAAACGCAGATGATCGAGCGCAAACTGCATGCTGTGTTCATCAATGGCGTGCCCCAGATTTTCGACGATATCCAGCGTCACATCCCCACCGGCGCGAATTAACGCTTCCTGAGCGTTAACGGCGTGAGATAACTCAATCACCCGGTCTTCACCGCCGTGAATCAAATGCACCGTCGTAGCCGTGGTTGCAACCTCGGGTAAGGTGGCATAGCGACCATTGAAAGCGATAACGCGCGATGCCAGCCCCGGCTCGGCTTTAATACTCTCAAGCGACATAATCGCCCCCTGAGAAAAACCAATCAGCGCAGTAGCCTGAGGTGAAACGCCGCTCTGCTTCTGCCAGTAGCGCACGGTTTCAATAAAGACCGGCATAATGGCGTCAACACGCGCCTGCCGGTTCTCTTCCGTTACGCCCTGAACCGAAAACCACTGACGTCCGGAAGGAGAACCAGAAGGCTCAGCCCCGCCAATGCTGACGATGAGCGCATCCGGAAACAGCGGTGCAAACCAGGAGCCGATTTCGCCCATGGCAACCGGGTTATCGCCGACGCCATGAAACAGCAGCAGTAGCTGTTGAGCGGGTTTATCAGGACTTTGAACAACAAAATGGTCATGTTTCATGGCGATCTCCTTAACTGATGAGAATCATTCTACGCCGCTTAACCGCAATGACCATGTCAGTAAATTGAAGAAGTTAGTGAAAATTTTGCCATTGCATAATGCGATTTTGTAGCCGCTGTATACGTTCAGCATCCAGCTGTTTTAGCGCCTGCGCCGCCTCGGCCCGCTGAACGACCAGCAGTGCTTTACGCCCGGGGATCTTCAACTGCTGGCACAATTCGACATCGCTGCGTTTAGCCTGTAAGCGCCCCCGCAAGGCCGGGAGAGGTAACTCGCTGTGCTGAAGCAGACGAGTCAGACAGCCAAGCGACGTCAATAATGGCCGATGGGCGAAAGCAAATCCGGCCAGCTCGTTCCAGTCATCCTCATTAAGCGTAGACTCTTTCAACGGGTCCAGCGGAATGCCCTCACCGTTCCACTGCGTAAGGATCTCCGCATCACGCCGCAGACGCTGGTGTTCGCGCCCGGCAAGGCGTTTTCCCGCTTCGCTAATAGGCAGTAACGCCATGGCGGTATAGCACCCGCTGCTGGCTTCGCGGTGATTGCCCATTCGCACCAGAACAAAACCACAGCGCTGCCAGAAACGCCAGAGTTCGACCGTATACCCAAAACTGACGGACAGATAGTCACACAGCGTGGAGTAACGCCGGGCCTGCATTATCAACTGCTGCCCGATACCTTCTCGCTGGCGAGCAGGATGAACCGCAATTCGGCTTACCCGCCGTCCAATGAGCGTTGCCGCCAACGGATCGCCACCGTGCGCCGCCAGTGACTGTGCAACCAGATTTCCACGTGGTCGGCGATATCCTGCCCAGACGGCCTGGCTTAATTCAGCAGATAGTCCCCCTTCATCCACCAACCAGACGGCTCCCGCCACCGAATCAGCACACGATGCCTGAAGAAAATGTTGGCCAGGTGCGTCCATCATCCGCCGCAGATCAAGTGGCGAGGTGCGATAGTGCGCCCCGGAAAGCAGTTGATATACCGCTACCGGCAGTGCCGGGTTGTCATGCCAGGATTGTTGTTCAAATGCCGAGAAATGGAGATCGCCCAACGGGGCATGCGTAAAAGTTTCGTCGTCAAACACCAGCGCATCGCTGACGATTTTCTCCAGAGGGCATCCCAGCGCCCAGCGTACGGGCTGTTGTAACTCATAACGTCGAAGATGGGGAAAGCGGGCGCAGAATTTCAACAAGAAGCCTCTGCCGGTTCCCTCATAGCCCTGAACGGTGGTGGTTAATAGCGTACGGGGAAAACGCGCGACTAACTGATGCAGTAGCGGCGCGGGAATTGCGGCGGCTTCATCAACGATAAGCCAGTCTGCGGTTGCAGAACTGCTTAACAACGCATCCGGGGCCATAAAGCGGTAACGTTCTGCGGCAAATTGCGCCAGCACATCGGTTGCCGCTTTAGCAGGCGCGGTAACAATAGCAGTCCCGTTGATACGTGCAATCAGTTGCCCCGCCAGCGCGGATTTTCCCCGACCACGCGCGGCCGTCACGGCAACCACGCCAGGAGGCATACCCAGCAACTGCGATAAAATCAGCGCCTGTTCAGGCTGAGGTTCACCGGTTGCCGCGTGCCAGTCGGCGCGAGCAGCAAAGTGGGGATATGTAGCAGGCTGATGCTGCTGCCAGTGCAACGCCTGTCCATCCTGGGAAATCACCCGTTTGATGTGTTCAACAAAATGTGGCGTTGGAATAGGGTCTGCGCAGTCGCTCCAGCGCAGTGAATCCGTGTCCGGATGCGTGTGCCAGCCATGCCAGGGGGGAGTCAGCAACACCAGCCAGCTCCCGGCGAGCAGCGTGCCGCTTAAGGCGGCAAACGCCGCAGCATCAAATCCCTGCCCGGCGTCAAAAACTGCATGATGGAATTCGCGCCCCAGTAATGTTTGCAGCGCCTGCGGCGTACAGTTCGGCTCAGCAGGGGCTTGCGCCCCTACCCATAGCCAGTCACCGGGTAACGCGTTGCGTAGTGCTAACGCTTGCGCCTGACACCAGCTATCCTCGCCGCTGATAACCAGCAAACGGCGGATACCTTCGCGGGTCATCTGTTCAGTTAACGCACTCAGCGCCGTGTTATCAGACATCCCTGCCTCTGTATTTTAAATGCCTTTTCCAAAAGTATTGCACTGCCCCGGATCGCCGCTGTCAAAGCCGCGTTTGAACCAGGTAAAACGCTGTTCAGAGGTTCCGTGGGTAAAGCTGTCCGGTACAACGCGCCCTTGTCCTTGCTGCTGCAGGCGATCGTCGCCAATCGCCTGCGCGGCGTTCAGCGCCTCTTCCAGATCGCCGGACTCCAGCACGCCCTGCTGCTGCATACTATGGCCCCAGACGCCGGCAAAGCAATCCGCCTGCAGTTCCATACGCACGGAAAGACGGTTCACTTCAGCCTGTGAGGCATTCTGCTGCATCTGACGAACTTTCGGTTCAATACCCAGCAGTTTCTGCACGTGGTGGCCCACTTCATGGGCGATAACATAGCCCTGAGCAAAATCACCATCGGCGCCCAGCTTGTTTTTCATATCGTCGTAGAAGGAGAGGTCGATGTACACGGTGCCATCCGCCGGGCAGTAAAACGGCCCCATCACGGACTGGCCCGCGCCGCAGCCGGTACGCGTAGCGCCCCGATACATCACCAGCTTCGGCTGTTGATAGGTCCGGCCCATTTTTTCAAACTGCTGTCCCCAGGTATCCTCTGTGGTGGCCAGAATCACCGAGGTAAATTTTGCCGCTTCATCATCATTTGGGCTGATGGAGCGTGATGATTGCTGTTGGGAGACGGGTTGACCGGTCATTAACCCGGTGAGATCCACGCCATAATAACCTGCGACCAACACCACAATCAGCAGGATGATGCCGCCTTTACCACTGGGCAAACGAAAACCAGGCCCGCCCATAGAAGGGCCGCCGGAGCTATTTCGTCTGTCTTCTACATTGTCACTTTCACGACGCCCTTGCCAGCGCATAATCACCTCAACTTTTTATTCATTATGATGATGATCGTAGGCGGTTCGGAACAGGATTACCATAAGAAACAGTAATCAAAATCGGCGAGATTGATGAGCCGGTGAGCGATCGCCGGCTCAAAGGGGAATTAGTCTAACTTGACACCCAGGCGATGCGCGACGGCTTCATAGGCTTCGATCAGGCCGCCCAGGCTCTGGCGGAAGCGATCTTTGTCCATTTTATCCAGCGTTTCTTTATCCCACAGACGGCTACCGTCCGGTGAGAATTCATCACCCAGCACCACTTCACCTTTATACAAGCCAAACTCAAGTTTGAAATCGACCAGAATCAGGCCCGCATCATCGAACATCTTTTTCAGCACGTCGTTAGCTTTGTAGGTCAGCTCTTTCATACGTGCCAGATTCTCTTTGCTCACCCAACCAAAAGTTTCGCAATAGGAATCGTTAATCATTGGATCGTGCATAGCATCGTTTTTCAGGAACAGATCAAACAGCGGCGGATTCAGTTCAATACCTTCCTCAACGCCTAAACGCTTAACCAGTGAGCCTGCCGCGCGGTTACGCACCACACATTCAACCGGTACCATCTCCAGTTTTTTCACCAGACATTCGGTATCGGAAAGCAGTCGCTCCATCTGGGTAGGAATGCCCGCTTCTTGCAGTTTAGTCATAATGAAATGGTTGAACTTGTTATTCACCATGCCTTTACGGTCAAACTGTTCAATGCGCGCGCCATCCCCTGCTGACGTATCATTGCGGAATTCGAGCACCAACAGGTCCGGGTTTTCCGTGCTGTATACGGTCTTCGCTTTACCACGATACAACTCAGCTTGCTTTTGCATCTTTATTACTCCTGGGTGTGAATTAACGATAAATATTGCGTTTTTCTGCCGACGCACACGTTTGCGTATCATATCAGAAAAAAAGGGCTGGAGTTATCCAGCCCTTCATTTTTACTTACTGAACGCTGCCTGGAAGACAGCGACCAGCGCGTCGTTCTGGCTTTGCGTCAGGGTATGTCCCTTCGGATCGATAAACTGCATACTACTGCGGTTATCTAAATCACCGACCTGCAGTTTATAGTCGCCTGACACTAAACCTGGATCGCTTGCACCCAGTTCCTGCCAGCTGCTATCAGACAGCGGTTTGTAGGTCACAGCGATGCTGCCCTGAGAACGGGTACTGTCGGTCACTTTCATGCCCACTTTCTCAAGCGCTGCCGGCAGACGTTGCCAAACCACGTTGAACGGTCCACGCACCACCAGCATTGGTAAACCCGTGTCATCGGCGGCGCTCTGAACGTCCATGGTGGCTGCAGAGCGGTTCTGCGCGGCATTCGCAGCATCGGTGGCATTCTTATCCAGACCGGCAGAGATAACGTTCATCATCTCAGCGCTGTAACGCTGCATTGATGCCGCATCGGCTACGGGTTTACCCGCCTGCTCAAGGTTAGTCAGTTTCACCGTTACCGCTTGCTGATAGCCCTGCGGTTTAACCGAGATTTGATAACGTCCACGGTACTGCTCGTCTTCATCCAGACGGTTCCAGTCAACCCAGTCGGTGGTCAACGTCTGGCTGGCATCATCACGCTTAGCGATCGTGTAGTTTTTAGACTGAATGACGCTAACGACCTGTGGCCACAGCGTGTTGCCACGACCATTTTCCACCAGCAATGTCGACGTATCACCTGCGATCTGGGTACGAGCGCCAGTGACTAACGCTAACGGCTGAGCCGGTGGGCGAATGTCCAGCGCTTTACCCACGGCACCACTACCGTTGGTTACCGGGATATTATAGTCACCCGACATAACCGGCAGAATCATCCCAGCTGGCGCATGAAGCTCAGCAAGCGGTGCGGCCTCCAGATAGGATTCATCACCGCTCACCTGGCGCTTATAGCGCGAGTCAGAACTACAGGCCGCGAGCAACATAACAAGCGAAACACCCGCAACCTTGGCCAGGCGCGACTTTTGTACTGAGTAAGCCATCAAATCTCCCTAAACTTTACAGCAAACCGGCATGCTTAAGCGCCGCCTTGACGATTTCACGAGCATTGTCCGTGATTGGCGTCATCGGCAGACGCAGCGTATCGGTCGCCACAAGTCCCAACTCCTTACATGCCCATTTCACTGGGATAGGATTGGGTTCGACAAATAGTTTGTTGTGTAACGGCATCAGACGCTGGTTAATCACCCGCGCCTCGGCAAAATTCCCCGCTGCCGCCAGTTTGCACATTTCAGCCATATCACGTGCCGCAACGTTAGACGTTACGGAAATCACGCCATGACCACCGAGCTGCATAAAATCCAGTCCGGTCGCGTCATCACCGCTGAGCAGAATGAAGTCGTCTGAAACCAGCTCTTTGATCTGGTGAACGCGACTTAAGTTCCCCGTGGCCTCTTTAATAGCGATAATATTTTTTACTTTCGCCAGGCGGCCAACGGTTTCTGGCAGCATATCGCAGCCAGTACGGGACGGCACATTATACAGAATTTGCGGCAGGTCAGTATGTTCAGCGATAGCTTTGAAATGCTGGAACAAACCTTCCTGGGTTGGGCGGTTGTAGTACGGCGTCACCGTCAGGCAGCCGACAACACCGCTATCGTTGAAACGCTGCGTCAGACTAATGGCTTCTGCGGTCGCATTGGCGCCGGTTCCGGCAATAACCGGAATACGCCCGTCGGCCAGCTCCAGCGTCATCATCACCACATCGCCATGTTCATCATGACTCAGGGTGGCAGACTCACCAGTGGTGCCAACCGAAACGATCGCCGAGGTGCCGCTGGCGACATGATAATCAATCAGTTTTTTCAGGCTCGACCGGCAGACTTTACCTTTCTCATCCATCGGCGTAACAAGCGCGACAATACTTCCCGTGAACATGGGCCATCCTCTGTGCAAACAAGTGTCTCAATGGTACGTTTGGTACGACAATAAAAGCAAGCGACCAGAGCCGTTCTGATTGTTGTATGCATGTTTTTTTTATGCTTTCCTTATGATTACCTCACCGCTCAAAGGAAGAACAGGTTTGACATCGTCATCGCAACACTATCTGGTCATTACTGCGCTGGGTGCCGACCGCCCAGGAATTGTGAACACCATCACGCGTCATGTCAGCAGTTGCGGCTGTAATATCGAAGACAGCCGACTGGCGATGCTGGGTGATGAATTCACATTTATCATGCTGCTGTCAGGCACCTGGAATGCCATCACCCTGATTGAATCAACCTTGCCGTTGAAAGGCGCTGAGCTGGATTTATTGATTGTCATGAAGCGCACGACTGCGCGTCCCCGCCCAGCGATGCCCGCCACGGTATGGGTACAGGTCGATGTCCCCGATTCTCCACATTTGATTGAACGCTTTACCGCCCTGTTTGACAGCCACCAAATGAATATTGCGGAACTGGTTTCACGCACGCAACCGGCTGAGAATGGAAAGACGGCACAGCTGTTTATTCAAATTACCGCACATAGTCCTGCGTCACATGACGCGGCAAATATTGAAGATGCGTTTAAAGCACTCTGTACAGAACTCAATGCGCAAGGCAGTATTAACGTCGTCAATTACTCACAGCATGATGAACAGGATGGAGTTAAGTAATGAACCCACTGAAAGCCGGTGATATCGCACCGAAATTTAGCTTGCCGGATCAAGACGGAGAACAAGTTAATTTAACCGACTTCCAGGGACAGCGTGTTCTGGTTTATTTTTACCCGAAAGCCATGACACCCGGCTGTACCGTACAGGCCTGCGGCCTGCGCGATAACATGGATGAGTTAAAAAAAGCAGGTGTTGAAGTGCTGGGAATCAGCACCGATAAACCGGAAAAACTTTCCCGATTCGCTGAGAAAGAAGTTCTTAACTTCACGCTCTTGTCCGACGAAGATCATCAGGTTTGCGAGCAGTTCGGCGTCTGGGGTGAGAAGTCATTTATGGGCAAAACCTACGATGGCATCCACCGCATCAGCTTCCTGATTGATGCTGAAGGGAAAATCGAGCATGTGTTTGATAACTTCAAAACCAGCAATCACCACGACGTGGTAATGAACTGGCTGAAAGAGAACGCCTGATTCACGTTTTGCAGAAAAAAGCCTGATGGCGACGCTACGCGTGTTATCAGGCTTTGATCTGCACAAACCCGTAGGCCGGATAAGGCGTTTACGCCGCCATCCGGCAACAACCTCGGTTATTCAAACGTCCCTTTGACGCAGGCTTTTTTCGCTCTGACTACGGTTTTTCCCTTCGCCCACAGGTGATTCACCTCCAGCGCGTCGTTCAGCACCAGAATGTCCGCATCGCATCCCACCGCCAGACGCCCTTTATGCTCCAGTCCTAAAAACTCTGCCACCGTACGCGTCAGCGGACACAGCGCCTGTTCCAACGGCACAGCATGCACCTTCACCAACTGACGCACCGTTTCCGCCAGGGATTCAAACCCCGCGACGCCAATCCCGGTGAGATTACCTGACTCATCAAATTCCGGCTGGCTGCCGTTGCCGTCCGAGCTTAAGGTAATGCGCGACAGCGGCACATTTTGGCGCAGCGCCGTGGCAATAGCCGTGGCCGGATCAACAGGCTCATCAATGCTGCTGGTAATGTCGATATAACCGCCCTGGCGGGCATACTCCAGTGCCGCCTGGAACAAAGGTTCCGCACGATTAACGTGTGTCGGTAACAGTTTAGTTATCGGCACATCGCAGTTTTCAAGGATCTGATACAACGGTTCCAGCATGCGCGGGCTGTCGCCCATATGGAAAACGCTGATTCCCGGTTTACGCCCCAGTAATCCACCGACGCGCGACTGCGCCGCCATGTTCGCCAGTGCCTGAGTATCTGGTGCTGAAGAACGATGGTCCGAAATCGCACACTTCACGCCAATCACTTTATCGATCAGCGCCACGTCGCGATCGATGCTGCCGGTGATAGTCGGGGAAGGCAGAGAGTACGCCCCGGTCAGCATCCAGGCGCTGATACCTTCAAACTCCAGCGCGCGGGTTTTCGCCAGCAGCGACTCCGGATGACGGGTAATACCATCTGTGCCCAGTAATCCCACCACCGAAGTGACCCCTGCTTCAACCAACCGTGACAAACGCACTTCCGGCGTGCGGGTGTGCGGCCCCGCTTCTCCGCCGCCGCCAATCAAATGGACGTGCTGATCGATAAACCCAGGACACACAATCGCGCCGTCAAGATTGACACACTCACAGCCGGGAAAGTCTTCCAGGGAAATCGACGGCGCGATGGCAACAATTTTGCTGCCGGACACCAGTATATCCTGTCGGCCTAAATCTTCCGGCGCGTACACATGTCCCTGCTGGAACAACGTCAAATCAAGAATTGAACAGTTCATAACCTTCCTTGTCAGGCAATAACCTGCATGACCCAAATAGAGAGCAGTGCATTAATGACGCACACCGCAATAATAAGCGGATAGTAACGAGGATGGACCCCCGCTGTCCCCAGACAACGTCCCACATTTTGCACCGGGTTACCCATCAGGTAGATAGCGGGTAACAATACCGTAGCATCATGTCCCGAAAGCGTACCGGCAACAACCAGGCTGGCGCAAACACCGACGCCACCTCCCATACTCATTACCGCCGCCAGCAGGACGGTGGCAGATTCGCCAGGCAGCCCCCATAGCGCCATAACCGGCTCACATACCCGCCCGACAATCTCGAGCAGCCCCGTCACTTTCAGCGCCTGAATAATCACAAACGCCATCACCACGTTCGGCAACAGGCTGGTTGTTGCTATGGTAAACCCGCGCCGTGCGCCATCGATAAACATATCCATGACGTTTTTACGTACCTGAGTTGTCATCTCATGCCTCCTGCTGCGTACGGCGATTTTCCAACTGCGTAATCCATAAGCGCAGCAGGTTAGCCCCCACAAATTTGAACACGAGGATCACCGCCAGCGGCGTAATCACCGGAACGGTAACCATCGTAAACAGCGCGGCTCCCGAGGAAAAATAGTTGGTAATACAGGCGCTGCCACTGGTTTGCCAGCAGGCAAAAATGGCACGTTCCTGTTCAGTGATAATGCCCTCTTCAGCCATCTCTTTCGTCATCCCGGCCGCGGCATCGGTATTTTGCAAATTCGCGATCAGCGCCAGCGAACAAACACCTGGAATGCCGAGTAACGGGCGCAGGACAGGTGTCATCAACTGTTGTGCGGCGCGCAATCCACCTAACCCTTCGGTGACGGAAATAATCCCCAGAGAAAGAATGACGGAAGGTGCCAGCTCCAGTGCGAATAAAAAGCCATCTTTAGCGCCCATACCACCCGTGCCGCGAAAAGAGATCGCCGTATCGCCTGCCGCATTAACTTTCCCAAACGCACCGTTGAGGACGGTGAAGTCAAAAACCCGCCACCATTCGGTACTTTTCGCAAACATGCCGGAAAAAAGAATTATTGTAATTAAAAAAGCGAGATAACCGCCCCATCCCACCTTTTGCTGCGTGTGTGTGTTGTGACCCATTTTGTTCTCCTGTTGGCCTTATCCTTGCGTGACGAAAAGACATCACGTTGGTCAAGTTAAAGACAAATGCGGAGAAAAACGACACCAGAGGAGATTATTCAGAATGTGTGGATAGAGGTCAGACAAGTTCAGTTCCGGCGACATTGCATCGCCGGAGTTTGCAGATTAAGGTTCGTCAACGGCCTGACCGTCAGGCCAGGCATGCATGACGGCTTTGATGAGCGTCGCCAGAGGAATCGCAAAGAATACGCCCCAGAACCCCCATAGCCCGCCAAAAATCACGACCGACAGAATAATCACCAGCGGATGCAGGTTAACGGCCTCGGAGAACAGTACGGGGACCAGCAGATTACCGTCCAGCGCCTGGATTATCAGGTACACGGCAAAGCAGCTCCAGAATTCGGTGCCAAGCCCGAACTGGAACAACGCCACCCCAACGACCGGGATCGTCACCACAAAAGCGCCGATATATGGGATCAAAACCGAGAACCCCACCAGCACCGCCAGTAGCAGAGAATAGTTAAGGCCAAACAGCAGGAATCCAAGCCAGGTCGCCACACCAACCACCACCATTTCCAACACTTTACCGCGGATATAGTTGGTGATTTGCTGGTTCATCTCTTTCCATACCTGTCCCGCCAGCCCGCGATTACGCGGTAGCACCCGGCGCACGGCGTTCAGCATCTGGCCTTTATCTTTGATCAGGAAGAACACCATCAACGGGACAAGCACCAGATAAACCGCCAGCGTGAGTAATCCGACCAGGGAGGCTAACGAATATTTCACCACCGAATCCCCCATGGTGAGCATTCGCGAGCGCATATTCTCCGCCATCGCATCAATAATGCCCGCATCCATCAGCGCCGGATAACGTCGTGGTAAAGTGGCGGCAAAATCAGATAATTTATTGAGCATACCGGGCATATCGCGGATCAGGTAGATCCCCTGCTGCCACGCGACGGGCATCACGACAAACGCCATCAGCAGCAAAATGCCGACAAACACCACCAGCACGATTGATGTCGCCCAGCGCCGTGAGCAGCCGATATGTTCCAGCCGTACAGTCGGCCACTCAAGCAGGTACGCCAACACAATGGCGACCAACAGCGGCGCCAAAAGACCGCTAAAGAAGAACAGGATGCCAAAACCGGCAACCAGAATAATTAGCAGGGCGATGGCCTCGGGGTCGCTAAAGCGGCGGCGATACCATTGCATCAACATTTCGAGCATAAAACCCTTCCATGAACCCAATAGCGGGATTGCGATCCCGAATTGTATCGAAATGTCACAAAAAAGACTTCGCTTTTTATGGCTGATTACGCAAAGTGAAAAGACATTTTCCTGGGTGTTCATCGTCAGGTTTCGCAGTTAAACTTCCTAAGCTTGCGGAGTGTGAACGATACTTCACGGCATTGGTCAAATGGCTATCTCAAAAAAGAATACAGGACAGAGGTTATGTTCAGGCAGTTGAAAAAAAACCTGGTTGCTACCCTCATTGCCGCACTGACCATCGGTCAGGTTGCGCCCGCATTTGCTGACCCCGCGGACACCCTGCCTGATATGGGAACCTCGGCAGGGAGTACCCTTTCCATAGGACAGGAAATGCAGATGGGCGATTTTTACGTACGCCAGCTGCGAGGCAGCGCGCCGTTAATTAACGATCCGCTGCTGACCCAATATATTAATAGTCTGGGGATGCGTTTAGTTGCCCACGCCGACTCGGTAAAAACGCCTTTCACCTTCTTTTTAATCAACAACGATGAAATCAACGCCTTTGCTTTCTTTGGCGGCAACGTTGTCCTGCACTCCGCGTTATTCCGCTATTCCGATAACGAAAGCCAGCTGGCATCGGTTATGGCGCACGAAATTTCCCACGTCACGCAGCGTCACCTGGCTCGTGCGATGGAAGATCAGAAACGCAGCGCCCCGCTAACGTGGGTCGGTGCGTTAGGCTCCATTTTATTAGCGATGGCCAGCCCCCAGGCGGGTATGGCGGCGCTGACCGGTACGCTGGCGGGTACGCGCCAGGGAATGATCAGCTTTACGCAGCAAAACGAACAGGAAGCGGACCGCATCGGTATTCAGGTACTGCAACGTTCGGGATTCGATCCCCAGGCCATGCCGACGTTCCTGGAAAAACTGCTCGATCAGGCCCGTTACTCTTCGCGTCCACCGGAAATTTTGCTGACCCACCCCCTGCCAGAAAGCCGTCTGGCAGATGCGCGTAACCGCGCCAACCAGATGCGCCCAGTCGTCGTCCAGTCTTCAGAAGATTTTTATCTGGCCAAGGCGCGTACCTTAGGCATGTATAACTCTGGCCGCAATCAGTTGACCGATGACTTACTGAGTAACTGGTCGAAAGGCAACGTACGCGAGCAACGTGCGGCGCAGTATGGCCGCGCACTCCAGGCGATGGAAGCCAGTAAATACGACGAGGCGCGTAAAGCGCTGCAACCATTGCTGACGGCTGACCCTAACAATGCCTGGTATCTCGATCTGGCAACGGATATCGATCTCGGACAGAAGAAAACCGGCGACGCGATTAATCGCCTTAAAAATGCTCGAGACCTGCGAGTCAACCCGGTACTGCAGCTCAATCTGGCAAATGCGTATTTACAGGGCGGACAAGCCAAAGAAGCAGCCAATATCCTGAATCGTTATACGTTTAACCACAAGGATGACCCTAACGGCTGGGATTTGTTAGCGCAAACGGAGGCCGGTCTCGGTAACCGCGATCAGGAACTGGCGGCTCGCGCGGAAGGGTATGCCCTTGCAGGACGTCTTGACCAGGCGATTTCGATGCTCAGCAGCGCAAGTTCGCAGGTTAAACTGGGAAGCCAGCAGCAGGCCAGATACGACGCCCGTATCGACCAGTTGCGCCAACTGCAAGAACGCTTTAAACCGTATACGAAAATGTAACAGGAAAAAAAATGTCAGACGCGATTAAAATCTACCATAACCCACGTTGTTCCAAGAGCCGCGAAACGCTGGAATTACTGAAGTCCAACGGCGTGGACCCGGAAGTGGTGCTGTATCTGGACACTCCGGCTGACGCCGCAACCCTGCGTGAACTGCTGCAGATGCTGGGGATGTCCAGCGCGCGTGAACTGATGCGCCAGAAAGAAGATCTCTACAAGTCGCTTAACCTGGCGGACAAAAATTTGAGTGAAGATGCGCTGATTCAGGCCATGGTAGACAACCCGAAACTGATGGAGCGCCCAATTGTGGTGGCCAAAGGCCAGGCGCGGATTGGACGTCCGCCGGAGCAGGTACTGGAAATCGTCGGTTAAGCTGAAGCCAGCCGCAGTCTTTTCGGCTGCGGCGTTTACAGTTTCAAAATCTCTTTTACGAACGGAATGGTCAGCTTACGCTGGGCGGTGATCGATGCGTGATCAAGCTGATCCAACGTCATAAACAGCGTACGCATTTCCCGATCCAAACGTTTAAGCAGGAAACGTCCCACATCTTCCGGCAGTTCAAACCCACGAAGTCTGGCGCGTAATTGTAACGCCTGCAGCTTATCTTCATCAGAAAGCGGCTGCAGCTTGTAGATTTGTCCCCAGTCCAGGCGCGAAGCGAGATCCGGTAACCCCAGATTGAGCTGCCTGGGTGGGCGATCGCCGGTGATCAGCAATCGCGTTTTTCCCGACTCCAGAATACGGTTATAGAGATCAAAGATCGCCATTTCCCACAGCGAATCACCGGCCACACATTCGATGTTATCGATGCATACCAGCGATAAATGCTCCATACCGTCGAGCACCTCGGGAACAAACCAGGTGCGCTTATCGAGCGGCACGTAGCCTACCGCGTCGCCGCGTGCAGACAGTTCCGCACAGGCTGCATGCAGCAAATGACTACGGCCAGCGCCTTCACGCGACCAGAGATAAATATACCCGCTATGTTCCTGACGCAGCACGTTTTGCAGTGCAGCCAGTAAAGAGGAGTTATCCCCCGGCCAGAAACTTGCAAACGTTTCGTCGTCAGGAAGATAAAGTGGCAGAGAGAGCTGTGCCGGTGTGTTCAGAGATACCTCAACCCAGGATTTCATAAAATCGCGTTGAGTTTAACACAGAAATACGTCGCGATAGAACCGGGCAGCGATGCCACCCGGTCAGAGACTCACTGTTGCGGGCTGTCTGCATCTTTTGCGTCGAGCACCACTTCTTCCGGACGCAGCAGGCTGATGACTTTGAAAATCAGGCTCAGGCAGACGCCGACAATGGTCGCCAGCGCCATACCTTTCAGCTCTGCGGCACCGATATGAACTTTCGCCCCACTCACACCAATGATCAAAATGACAGAGGTCAGGATCAGGTTCTGAGCTTTGTTGTAGTCAACTTTTGATTCGATCAGTACGCGAATACCGGAAGCGCCAATCACGCCGTACAGTAACAGCGATACGCCGCCCATGACCGGCAGTGGGATGATCTGAATCGCCGCCGCCAGTTTGCCCACACAGGAGAGCAGGATGGCAAAAATCGCGGCGCCGCCAATAACCCAGGTACTGTATACGCGGGTAATCGCCATGACGCCGATATTTTCGCCATACGTGGTGTTCGGCGTAGAGCCGAAGAAACCGGAGATCACCGTAGACAGACCGTTGGCGAACATGGAACGATGCAGGCCAGGATCGCGAACCAAATCTTTTTTCACGATATTTGCCGTCACCACCAGGTGTCCGACGTGTTCAGCAATCACCACCAGCGCAGCAGGCAGGATGGTCAGAATAGCAACCCATTCAAAACGCGGCGTATAGAAAGTCGGCAGCGCAAACCAGTGCGCCTGGGCAATCGGCGTAGTGTCCACGACGCCCATCACAAAAGAAAGTGCATAACCGGCTAACACCCCAATCAGAATCGGGATAATCGCCATAAAACCGCGGAATAGTACGGAGCCAAATACCGTCACCGCCAGCGTCACCATTGAGATGATGATGGTTTTCGAATCCGGTAATTGCCCTTCAGCAGGCAGTAATCCCGCCATGCCCGCAGCAACACCTGCCAGCTCCAGGCCGATGACGGCAACGATTGCGCCCATCGCCGCCGGAGGGAACATCACATCCAGCCAGCCGGTGCCTGCTTTCTTAACGATGAAAGAAACCAGGCAGAACAGCACGCCGCACATAATGAAACCGCCCAGCGCCACTTCATAACCTAACGGCAACAGCAGCAGCACCGGAGAAATAAACGCAAAGCTGGAACCGAGGTACGCGGGGATTTTACCCTTACAGATAAAGAGATACAGCAACGTACCAATGCCGTTAAACAGCAAAACGGTAGCCGGGTTGATGTGGAACAGGACTGGCACCAGTACCGTTGCGCCAAACATGGCGAACAGGTGCTGTAAACTAAGCGGGATTGTCTGTAAAAGCGGCGGTCTTTCACTTACCCCGATAGCACGGCGCGTCATAGTGTTTTCCTCTGAGTGTTGTTTGTTATTAGCGATTAGGTTGTTGTATTCAAAAAAAAGCCGACTCTTAAAGTCGGCTTCTTTTCACTTATTCGTTTACTTGGTACCAAAAATCTTATCGCCGGCATCGCCAAGCCCCGGAATAATGTATCCGTGCTCGTTCAGCCCCTGATCGATGGAGGCCGTGTACAGCTCAACATCCGGGTGCGCTTTTTCCAGCGCCGCGATACCTTCCGGCGCCGCAACCAGCACCAACACTTTGATGCTGGTGCAGCCTGCATTTTTCAGCAGGTCAATAGTGGCGATAACGGAACCGCCGGTCGCCAGCATCGGGTCAACGATCAGCGCCATACGCTCATCGATGTTAGAAACCAGCTTCTGGAAATACGGAACCGGCTCCAGCGTTTCTTCGTTACGGTACATACCGACAACGCTGATACGCGCGCTCGGAACGTTTTCCAGTACACCTTCCATCATACCCAGACCGGCACGCAGGATTGGCACAACGGTGATTTTTTTACCTTTGATTTGGTCTACTTCAACCGGACCGTTCCAGCCTTCAATGGTCACCTTTTCGGTTTCCAGGCCTGCGGTTGCTTCATAAGTCAGCAGGCTGCCAACTTCCGAGGCGAGTTCACGAAAGCGTTTAGTGCTGATATCGTTTTCACGCATCAGTCCCAGCTTGTGTTTGACGAGTGGGTGTTTGACTTCCACGATCTTCATACTCTTCTCCTTTCCTCAGACGAGTGGCAACCACAAAAAAAATCGCCGGATTATACCGCTTTTCGTCTCTGGCGCAACACTGCATCCGCTTGATATGGATCAACCAAAGTCGTTTGCGTCTGGATGATGAGTATAAAACAAGGTCCGAGCTAATGGCGGGGCCTGCATTCAATACCATGAATTTTAAAGATATTAAGCATTATTCTGGATGAAGTGTTAATACCATGAAAAAGATTTCTTAGGCGAGCGTGCTAAGCCCCACTACCGTCATTATTTTTATCGATGAAGATAAGCCCGCAGCTTGCTCTGTGCAAAACACTCTCCGTGAGGTCCGTAACAGAAAAAAGAAACCGGTTTCCTTTTCGTAACGTGATTCAAACAAATAGATAAATGACTGTAAAATGCTGAAAAAATCAGCAGATAAAACTTGATGCAGAGCACGCTCGCAAACGTTTGCTTTCCCTGTTAGAATTGCGCCGAATTTAACTTTTACTGCAAGTAAACATGTGGGGAAGCAGGCAGTGACCGATAAAACCTCTCTTAGCTACAAAGATGCCGGTGTTGATATTGATGCAGGTAATGCTCTGGTTGATCGAATCAAAGGCGTAGTAAAGAAAACGCGTCGCCCGGAAGTGATGGGTGGTCTGGGTGGCTTCGGTGCGCTGTGCGCATTGCCGCAAAAATATCGTGAACCGGTGCTGGTTTCCGGGACGGATGGCGTTGGCACAAAACTGCGTCTGGCGATGGACCTGAAACGTCACGACACTATTGGCATCGATCTGGTCGCAATGTGCGTCAACGACCTCGTGGTTCAGGGCGCTGAGCCGCTGTTTTTCCTCGACTACTATGCGACAGGCAAACTGGATGTGGATACCGCAGCCAGCGTCATTAATGGTATTGCCGAAGGCTGTCTGCAGTCAGGCTGTGCGCTGGTGGGCGGTGAAACGGCTGAAATGCCGGGAATGTACCACGGTGAAGATTACGACGTGGCTGGCTTCTGCGTTGGCGTCGTCGAAAAATCCGAGATTATCGACGGTTCAAAAGTGGCTGACGGCGACGTGCTGATTGCGCTCGGCTCCAGTGGTCCACACTCCAACGGCTATTCCCTGGTGCGTAAAATCGTTGAAGTCAGCGGTTGCAATCCGGAAACCACTGAGCTTGACGGTAAACCGCTGGCCGATCACTTACTGGCCCCGACCCGCATTTACGTTAAATCCATTCTGGAACTGATCGAGAAGGTGGATGTGCATGCCATTGCTCACCTGACCGGCGGCGGCTTCTGGGAAAATATTCCGCGCGTCCTGCCAGACAACACGCAGGCAGTGATCGACGAATCCTCATGGCAGTGGCCAGCCGTCTTTAACTGGCTGCAAACGGCGGGTAACGTCAGCCAGCACGAGATGTATCGCACCTTTAACTGCGGCGTCGGCATGGTCATCGCCCTGCCAGCTTCGGAAGTTGACAACGCCCTCGCTTTGCTCAATGAGAAAGGTGAAAACGCATGGAAAATCGGTATTATCAAAGCCTCTGATTCCGAACAGCGTGTGGTCATTGAATGAAAAACATTGTGGTGCTCATTTCCGGTAACGGAAGCAATTTGCAGGCGATCATCAACGCCTGCGAACAGAAAAAAATCAATGGCACCATACGTGCAGTATTCAGTAACAAGGCCGATGCGTTCGGCCTTGAACGTGCACGAGAAGCGAATATTCCGGCACATTCGCTGGAAGCCGCTCAGTTTGCCAGCCGCGAAGCATTTGACCGCCAACTGATACAAGAGATTGACGCCTACGGCCCCGATGTCGTGGTGTTGGCCGGTTATATGCGCATCCTCAGCCCAGCGTTTGTCGCTCACTATTCTGAACGATTGTTGAATATCCACCCTTCGTTGTTGCCAAAGTATCCCGGCCTGCATACGCACCGTCAGGTACTGGAAAACGGCGATGAACAGCATGGAACCTCAGTCCATTTCGTAACGGATGAACTGGACGGCGGACCGGTTATTCTCCAGGCGACAGTACCGGTATTTGAAGGCGACAGCGAAGATGATGTCACTGCCCGGGTTCAGGCGCAGGAACATGATATTTACCCGCTGGTGATTAGCTGGTTTGCCGACGGCCGACTGAAAATGCGCGATAACGCCGCGTGGCTGGACGGTAATCGCCTGCCACCACAAGGTTATGCCGCCGACGAATAATCACATCCTCCGGTAGGCCTGAGGGCGCTTCGCTTATCGGGCCTACTCTTCTTCCCCTCTTTCTCTTTGCTATCAGACAGTTTATTGTCATATTTTTCTGGCACAGTTGGACATCTGAGAGCAATGCTCGCCATAATAAATCGGTAGTGTCCCGTGAATGAAACGGAGTAAAAGTGGTAATGGGTCAGGAAAAGCTATATATCGAGAAAGAACTCAGCTGGTTAGCGTTCAACGAACGTGTACTCCAGGAAGCTGCTGATAAATCAAACCCGTTGATCGAACGGATGCGTTTTTTAGGCATCTATTCCAATAACCTCGACGAGTTTTACAAGGTTCGTTTTGCCGAACTGAAGCGCCGAATCATCATTAGCGAAGAACAGGGTTCAAACTCTCACTCCCGCCATTTACTCGGCAAAATCCAGGCCCGCGTATTAAAAGCCGATCAGGAATTTGACGGCCTGTACAACGAATTACTGCTGGAGATGGCGCGCAACCAGATTTTCTTAATCAACGAACGCCAATTGTCGGTGAATCAGCAGAGCTGGTTACGCCATTACTTCAAGCAGTATCTTCGCCAGCACATTACGCCGATCCTGATTAACCGCGAGACGGATTTAGTCCAGTTTCTGAAAGATGACTATACCTATCTGGCGGTGGAGATTATCCGTGGTGATACGATCCGCTATGCGCTACTGGAAATCCCTTCTGACAAGGTTCCCCGTTTTGTGAATTTACCGCCGGAGACCCCGCGCCGTCGTAAACCGATGATCCTGTTGGACAACATTTTACGTTATTGCCTTGACGATATTTTCAAAGGGTTCTTTGATTACGATGCGCTGAACGCCTATTCGATGAAAATGACCCGCGACGCCGAATACGATTTAGTGCACGAGATGGAATCCAGCCTGATGGAGCTGATGTCATCCAGCCTGAAACAGCGTCTGACCGCCGAGCCTGTGCGCTTTGTTTATCAGCGAGATATGCCTAATGCGCTGGTCGAAGTGCTGCGTGAAAAACTGACCATTTCTCGCTACGACTCCATCGTTCCCGGCGGGCGTTACCATAACTTCAAAGACTTTATTAACTTCCCCAACGTTGGCAAAGCTAACCTGGTGAATAAACCACTGCCCCGTCTGCGTCACATCTGGTTCGATAACGAGAAATTCCGCAACGGATTTGATGCTATCCGCGAGCGTGATGTACTGCTTTATTATCCGTATCACACCTTTGAGCATGTGCTGGAACTGCTGCGTCAGGCCTCTTTCGACCCAAGCGTGCTGGCGATAAAAATCAACATCTACCGTGTGGCAAAAGACTCGCGCATCATCGATGCGATGATCCATGCCGCGCATAACAGTAAGAAAGTCACTGTCGTCGTGGAACTGCAGGCACGCTTCGATGAAGAAGCTAACATTCACTGGGCCAAACGTCTTACCGAAGCGGGCGTGCACGTCATCTTCTCCGCCCCAGGCCTGAAAATTCACGCCAAGCTGTTTCTTATCTCACGTAAAGAAGGCGATGAAGTCGTGCGCTATGCGCATATCGGGACCGGGAACTTCAACGAAAAAACGGCGCGACTGTATACCGACTACTCATTGCTTACCGCCGATTCGCGCATTACCAACGAAGTTCGTCGGGTATTCAACTTCATTGAAAACCCATATCGTCCGGTCACGTTTGATTATCTGCTGGTTTCTCCGCAGAACTCACGTCGCCTGCTGTACGCCATGATCGACAAAGAGATCGCCAACGCACAGCAAGGGTTACCTTCAGGTATTACGTTAAAACTGAATAACCTGGTCGATAAAGGTCTGGTGGATCGTCTCTATGCGGCCTCAGGCTCGGGCGTGCCGGTCAATTTATTGATTCGCGGTATGTGTTCTCTGATCCCGAACCTTGAAGGTATCAGCGACAATATTCGCGTTATCAGCATTGTTGACCGCTACCTCGAACATGACCGGGTCTATATTTTTGAGAACGGCGGCGATAAGCAGGTGTATCTCTCCTCGGCTGACTGGATGACAAGAAATATCGACTATCGTATCGAAGTCGCTACCCCGCTACTTGACCCACGCCTCAAGCAACGCGTGCTGGATATCATTGATATCCTGTTTAGCGATACGGTGAAGGCTCGCTTCATCGATAAAGAACTGAGTAATCGCTACGTGCCACGTGGAAACCGCCGTAAGGTTCAGTCACAATTGGCGATTTACGACTACATCAAATCACTCGAGCAACCTGACTAACGATATGCCAATACACGACAAGTCACCGCGACCGCAGGAATTTGCTGCGGTCGACCTGGGTTCAAACAGTTTTCATATGGTCATTGCCCGCGTGGTTGATGGTGCAATGCAAATTATCGGCCGACTGAAACAACGCGTACATCTGGCGGATGGGCTCGGCGCAGACAACAAGCTGAGCGAAGAAGCAATGGAGCGCGGATTAAGCTGTTTGTCACTTTTCGCCGAACGACTGCAAGGCTTTCCCCCATCGAGCGTATGTATCGTGGGAACCCATACTCTACGTCAGGCGCTGAATGCGACCGATTTTCTCAAGCGCGCAGAAAAAGTCATCCCCTACCCGATTGAGATTATTTCCGGTAACGAAGAAGCCCGACTGATTTTTATGGGCGTTGAACACACCCAGCCGGAAAAAGGCCGCAAGCTGGTTATCGATATCGGCGGCGGCTCAACGGAACTGGTGATCGGCGAAGATTTCGAACCCAAACTGGTTGAAAGCCGCCGTATGGGCTGCGTTAGTTTTGCTCAGATGTATTTCCCGGGCGGCGCCATTAGTCGGGAAAACTTCCAGAGCGCCCGCATGGCGGCAGCGCAGAAACTTGAAACGCTAACCTGGCAGTTTCGCATTCAGGGCTGGAACGTTGCGCTGGGCGCGTCGGGGACCATTAAAGCGGCACACGAGGTGCTGCTGGAGATGGGTGAAAAAGATGGTTTTATCACCCCCGAACGTCTGCAAAAACTGACCGCTGAAGTGCTGAAGCACACGTCATTCGATGCGCTCAGTTTGCCGGGACTGTCAGAAGAACGAAAAGCGGTGTTTGTACCTGGGCTAGCTATTTTGTGTGGCGTTTTTGATGCGCTGGCTATTCGCGAACTTCGACTGTCCGATGGCGCGCTACGTGAAGGCGTGCTGTATGAGATGGAAGGCCGTTTTCGCCATCAGGATGTACGCAGCCGCACCGCCAGCAGTCTGGCGAATCAGTACAACATCGACAGTGAGCAAGCCCGCCGTGTGTTGGAAACCACCATGCAGATGTATGACCAGTGGCATAACCAGCAACCAAAACTGGCCAATCCGCAGCTGGAAGCATTACTGCGCTGGGCTGCGATGCTGCATGAGGTTGGGCTGAACATCAACCACAGCGGTCTGCATCGCCATTCTGCTTACATTCTACAAAATAGCGATTTACCTGGATTTAATCAGGAACAACAGCTGATGATGGCAACACTAGTTCGTTACCATCGTAAAGCGGTGAAACTTGATGATTTACCCCGCTTTACGCTGTTTAAGAAAAAACAGTTTCTGCCGTTAATCCAGCTGTTGCGTCTGGGGGTATTGCTAAATAATCAGCGTCAGGCGACAACTACGCCGCCGACTCTGACCCTGTTAACCGAAGACAACCACTGGACCTTACGCTTCCCGCATGACTGGTTCAGCCAAAATGCGCTGGTCCTGCTCGATCTGGAAAAAGAGCAGCAATACTGGGACGCAGTAACCGGCTGGCGTCTCAAAATTGAAGAAGAAAGCTCACCCGATCTCGCCGCATAAGCTCTCAACAGGTGCCGGCTCGTCTGGCACCTGCTCCTCCAGAGTTTCATGCAGCGGCTGCGGTTTGCCAATCAAATACCCCTGCAAGTAATCAATCCCCAGCGAAACCACTGCACTGCGTATTTCTTCGCTTTCGACGTACTCCGCAACCACCAGCATTCTTTTCATCCGCGCCAAATGACAAATGGAGGCCACGATTTGGTAATCGAGGCTGTTCGAAACGATATTACGAATAAAACTGCCGTCAATTTTCAGGATATCGGCATTCACATTTTTCAGTCGCGCATAGCTGGCATATCCGGTCCCAAAATCATCAATCGCAATCTGACAACCCAAAGCCTGCAGCTGTAGTAACGTCGCCTGCGCCTGGTCCGCATTGGTTAAGGCATTGCTTTCCGTCACCTCAAAGATGAGTTGCCAGGCTTCAACTTTGTATTTCGTCAGTAACTGATTGATGTCATGCGGAAGCCGGGCGCGGCATACCGATGTAGGTGATAAGTTAATAGCAAACCGACGGGCAGGCATTTGTTCCCGATTCTGCGCCATAAATTTCAGCGTATTTTCAATCACCCACATGTCGATGCTGGATGACAAGCCAAACTCGTGCGCTACTGGCAAGAAATTATCCGGGGCGATAATTTCACCGTCATCCCCATGAAGTCGCAGCAGAATTTCGTGATAGACATCGCCACGCACGCCAGCGATCGGCTGCGCCATCAGGAAAAAACGATTGTGCTCCAGTGCCTGCTGCAGACGGTTCATCATCGCAACCTTATCTTTCAGGTCACGTTGTAAGTGCATCACGCCGCGCCGCTGCATATTTTCTGGAGAATTGGTCGCCAGGGAGATCTCAGCAATGGTGCTTAACTCACCGAGCAACAAATAAATGTGGTTAACCGGAGCACGAACATAGCAAAAGCTGATGCCTACCTGCGGCTGTAAAGGCATGCCATCCCAGATAAAGCGGAATTGCTTAATATGCCTGTCCAGTGCTTCAATACGTTCCTGATGAGCCTCTGTGTTAAAACGTAAAACGAGATCATTGCCCGATAATTGATAGACATGCTCATCCAGTTCTAACAGAGGTGTTATCCACTGAGCGAGTTTTTGCTTGTACTGGATACGCAGCATAATACCGTAATTTTTCACCAGCAGTTCCATGCCGGGAACCCGCAAAAAACAAAGCACTGACCAGGGCGCTTTTTTCAAATCCCGATTCAACGCGCGCAGGTTAGGAATATGTACCATCGGATCAAAGTATGCCAGACGATGGTTCCGTCGGGTAACGAACCGCTGTCGCGTTGCCAGTACGGCAATGAAATTCACTATAAAGGAGAAAACCAGATAGCTCGATGAGGTAATGGCAAGCTGGGTGTCATAGCCCGAATACCAGGGCATATAGCGCTGATAATAATGAATTGCAGTAATAAGTACGACTGACCATACCAACGAAATAAACCTGTACCCGTAACGCATTGCGCCCCAAAGCATAACGGGCAGTAACAGCGACAAGGTGTAATTCGTGCTAAATATTGAGCTTTGTTCATTTAACGGCATGCATAACATAGACATCAGTGCCATTAATATAATCGACCAGACTGCAAGCTCTGTCTTGGTGACTTTGCTATCAAACTGCTGCTTTAATTGAGAAAAATAGCCTCTAAGGTGCAAAGGATTTCGTATCGTTCGAATAATAAGATAGCACAGTGGAACCCCAACAAGATTCCCTACCAGCAAGGCCTGATAATTAATCAACGTACCAGTATTGAAGGGCATTACGCCCACCATGCCTGATTTGCTCTCATAGACGCCCACAAAGGCGGCAAACTGGAAGAGAATCAGAAACAGCGTTGCCGGGCAGAACACCTGCCAGAACATTCGCTGAAACATCAAGTGAGAATCGCCGTGCGAAACATTATTGCGTCGGGGAGTAAATACCTTATACCCGCCCCAGCTAAGCACTAACGTAACTATAAAGTGCGAAATTATTGAGAGTGTTTCAAATAGGCCAACCTGCGGATATTTATACCAGATAATGGAAATGATAATTCCTGGCAATGCCGCCCAGCCAAAAAAAAGCATCAGACTAATCATCAGCGCCAATGGCAGATAGAAAAGTACTACGGTCCCTGTACTAATATGGGCATAGGTGTTGGCGGTGCTCAATATAGGCAACAGTAAAGAAGGTAAGATGAGAGGTAACGCCCACCATCTATCTCTAATACCAATATATTTTTTATTGAGTTTCATAGATGCTCAGTAGAATCCCACACATCCTGTAGGGGGTATTCAGACAGGCATCCCACCTGACTTTAAAACGATAAAGTAAAATACATCATAAGGGCTCATCAATTTTAGTTATTAGCAAAGGGTGGCGTTTGATACATATCAAAAAAAACACCCCTCATTAATCAATTATTACTCTTTTCATTGTTTTTTATCGTTAATTCATTATTCATGTAAATAATAATATTAATTTTCATAACATAAGAGGATAAAACAACTGAAGCAATTTTACATAACGAAGAATTGACCATTCCCTCACAGTATGCCTTAATGTAAGTATCGCCCCTCGTCGGGTACACAACAAGGAACCTTTTGTGAGCCAGGTTACCAGCCTACGCAAACGACACCGATTTAACAGTCGCATGATCCGGATCGTACTGCTTATCAGCTTTCTCTTCTTCTTCGGACGCTTCGTCTACTCCGCCATTGGTGCGTGGCATCACCACCAGGACAAAAAAGAATCTCAGCAGTTAACCCAGCCGCAACAGACATCGCCAACGCAAACCGACGTACGTTGATCGCGCTTGCCTGCAATCCCCCAGCATTAAGATTCCTTACCGGATGGCTAATCGCCTGACAATTAACCATCCGGTAAGGGATTTGAGTGACGGCACTACTCATCATCTTGCCCTCGACACGCATTGAAAATACAGATAATCATCCCCTGCTTTTCGCACAAATACACAATCTTTTAATCCGGCTTCACTGCACCATTCGCGCTAATTTCTTACGCTCCCGTTTACTGGACATAAACAAGACAAAGTCAGTTCAAATAGTCTTTAATTAATATCACCAGAAAATATCACTGGCGATAACATTAATATTTCGTATGAAATTAAGACCTTATTTGAACTGTTAACATTTTTAAATACTACAGAGCAATACTATGAATGGTTTTTCATTATTCCCGAAAATAAGAAACGGAATTGAGTGGATCGCCGGGCACAGCGATGCTGTTATGCAATTCGGCTGGAATATCGTTGCTGCCGTGATTTTACTTTTTATCGGTAAATTTATCTCTCGACTGCTCTCCCGTGGACTGGAAAAGTTGCTGTTAAAACGTAAAGTTGACCGGACTATCATTCAGTTCTTCACTGCCCTGGTACGTTACATCACACTCGCCTTTTTCGTGGTCGCTGCGTTGGGGAGAGTCGGTATTGAAACATCCTCCATTATTGCCGTCATTGGCGCCGCCGGACTGGCTATTGGCCTCGCGCTACAAGGATCGCTCTCCAACTTCGCCGCTGGTGTACTGTTGGTTTCCCTGCGACCTTTCCGCGCCGGAGAAATCGTGCAGATTGGCGCAGTCACCGGGACAGTTGAAAAGGTGCACATTTTCTCTACCACCCTACTCACCGCTGACAGCAAAGAAGTGGTGATCCCAAACGGCAAGATCATCGCAGATAATATTATTAACTATTCCCGCCACCCTTTTCGTCGTATCGATCTTGTGATTGGCGTGGGTTATCAGAGTCGGATCGCAGATGTTAAGCGCGTGATTAACCATATCATCGAGCAGGACAGTCGCATCGATAAGCAACGAGGGGTAACCGTTCGTCTGGGTGAGTTAGGTGCCTCTGCGCTCAATTTTTACGTCCGCGTGTGGGTGCCTAATATTGAGTACTGGAACACCTATTACGATTTGCTGGAAAACATTAAAGAGGCCCTGGATGCTAATCATATTGACCTGCCGTATCCGCAGATGGATATTCGCGTGGAGAACGTAGCATCCCACTCTCAACCTCAGCTTCAACTGGTTGATTAGAACATCATCCATCAGAATTTCCTTCTGAAATGAGAGCAATAAAAAACCCTCTATAAACAGAGGGTTTTTTGATATTACGAATTCAGAAATCGCTTACAGAGAGGGATATTATTCCCACTCAATGGTAGCCGGTGGCTTACCGCTGATGTCATACACCACACGGGAAATGCCGTTCACTTCATTGATGATACGGTTAGAGACGCGGCCTAAGAAGTCATACGGCAGATGCGCCCAGTGTGCGGTCATAAAGTCGATGGTTTCCACAGCACGCAGAGAAACAACCCAGTCGTACTTGCGGCCATCGCCCATTACGCCAACGGAGCGAACCGGCAGGAATACGGTGAACGCCTGGCTCACTTTGTTGTACAGGTCAGCTTTGTGCAGCTCTTCGATGAAGATAGCGTCCGCGCGACGCAGCAGGTCGCAGTACTCTTTCTTCACTTCGCCCAGCACGCGCACGCCCAGACCAGGGCCCGGGAACGGGTGACGGTACAGCATGTCGTACGGCAGGCCCAGTTCCAGACCAATTTTACGCACTTCGTCTTTAAACAACTCACGCAGCGGCTCAACCAGACCCATCTTCATCTCTTTCGGCAAGCCGCCCACGTTGTGGTGAGATTTGATGACGTGTGCTTTACCGGTAGCGGAAGCGGCAGATTCAATTACGTCTGGGTAGATAGTCCCCTGCGCCAGCCACTTCACATCTTCCAGCTTCAGCGCTTCTTCGTCGAACACTTCCACGAACACACGACCAATGATCTTACGTTTGGCTTCCGGATCGTTCTCGCCTTTCAGCGCTTCCAGGAAGCGCTGCTCGCCTTCCACGTGAACAATGTTCAGGCCAAAGTGGTCGCCGAACATGTCCATCACCTGCTGGGCTTCGTTCAGACGCAGCAGACCGTTGTCTACGAACACACAGGTCAGGTTTTTACCGATTGCGCGGTGCAGCAGCATGGCGGTTACGGAAGAATCCACGCCGCCGGAAAGGCCGAGGATCACTTTGTCGTCGCCAACCTGCTCGCGAATACGGACAACGGCATCGTCGATGATTTTCGCCGGAGTCCACAGGGCTTCACACTGGCAGATATCGCGTACGAAGCGCTCCAGCATGCGCATGCCCTGACGGGTGTGGGTCACTTCCGGGTGGAACTGCACGCCGTAGAAGCGTTTTTCTTCGTGCGCCATAATGGCGAACGGGCAGGTCTCGGTGCTAGCAACGGTAACGAAGCCTTCCGGGATCGCGGTCACTTTGTCGCCGTGACTCATCCACACGTCAAGCAGCGGTTTGCCGTCGGCGGTCAGAGAATCTTCGATACCGCGAATCAGTGCGCTGTCGGTCTGTACCTCAACCTGGGCGTAGCCGAATTCACGCTCGTTAGAACCTTCAACGTGGCCACCCAGCTGCATTGCCATGGTCTGCATACCGTAGCAGACGCCGAAGACCGGCACGCCGGCGTTGAAGACGTACTCAGGCGCGCGCGGGCTGTTTGCTTCGGTGGTGCTTTCCGGGCCACCGGAGAGGATGATGCCGCTCGGGTTGAACTCACGGATTTGTGCTTCAGTAACATCCCATGCCCACAGTTCACAGTAGACGCCCAGTTCACGTACGCGACGTGCAACCAGTTGGGTGTACTGCGATCCGAAATCGAGGATGAGAATGCGATGTTTATGAATATTGTCTGTCATTTGACGATAATTCCGAGGCAAGTGAAACAATAACAAAACGCCCGGTTTAAAACCGGGCGCGGAAACTTATCAGGAGCCCAAGCGGTAGTTCGGGGACTCTTTGGTAATGGTCACGTCATGAACGTGGCTTTCCTGGATACCCGCACCGCTGATACGCACGAATTCAGCCTTCGTACGCAGCAGGTCGATGGTACCACAACCGGTCAGACCCATACAGGAGCGCAGGCCGCCCATCTGCTGGTGAATGATCTCTTTCAGGCGGCCTTTATACGCTACGCGACCTTCGATACCTTCCGGCACCAGTTTGTCAGCGGCGTTGTCGCTTTGGAAGTAACGGTCGGAAGAACCTTTGGACATCGCACCCAGAGAGCCCATACCGCGGTAAGATTTGTAAGAGCGGCCCTGGTACAGTTCGATTTCGCCCGGGGATTCTTCGGTACCGGCCAGCATCGAGCCAACCATGACGGCAGCGGCACCAGCAGCAATCGCTTTGGCTATGTCGCCGGAGAAACGGATACCGCCGTCAGCGATAACCGGAATACCGGTACCTTCCAGCGCTTCAACCGCGTCAGAAACGGCAGTGATCTGCGGAACGCCCACGCCAGTAACGATACGAGTCGTACAGATGGAGCCAGGGCCGATACCCACTTTCACCGCGCTGCAACCAGCTTCCGCCAGTGCGCGAGCGCCTGCGCCAGTGGCGACGTTACCGCCGATGATTTGCAGGTCAGGATATTTAGCACGGGTTTCACGGATACGTTGCAGCACGCCTTCAGAGTGACCGTGAGAGGAGTCGATCAACAGCACGTCAACGCCCGCAGCAACCAGCGCGTCAACACGTTCTTCGTTACCAGCACCAGCGCCTACAGCTGCACCGACGCGCAGACGACCATGCTCGTCTTTACATGAGTTCGGTTTACGTTCCGCTTTCTGGAAATCTTTAACGGTGATCATGCCGAGCAGATGGAAGCTGTCATCAACAACCAGCGCTTTCTCTACACGCTTTTCGTGCATTTTGGCCAGCACGACATCACGTGCTTCACCTTCACGCACAGTCACCAGACGCTCTTTTGGCGTCATGTATACGCTAACCGGCTGGTTCAGGTCAGTCACAAAGCGCACGTCACGACCGGTGATGATGCCAACCAGCTCGTTGTCTTCAGTCACTACCGGGTAACCCGCAAAACCGTTACGCTCGGTCAGTTCTTTCACTTCACGCAGGGTGGTGGTTGGCAGCACCGTCTGCGGGTCGGTTACCACGCCAGATTCGTGTTTTTTCACGCGGCGAACTTCTTCAGCCTGGCGCTCGATAGACATGTTCTTGTGGATAAAACCGATGCCGCCTTCCTGTGCCAGGGCAATTGCCAGGCGCGCTTCCGTCACGGTATCCATTGCTGCGGAGAGCATAGGAATGTTCAGGCGAATGGTTTTCGTCAACTGGGTGCTGAGGTCAGCAGTATTCGGCAGAACGGTAGAATGAGCGGGAACGAGGAGGACGTCGTCAAACGTCAGGGCTTCTTTTGCGATACGTAGCATGGGCAATATCTCACCTGGGAGGTTATTAAATATTGCCGCGGCATTATACAGAGCGTAACCGATTGCATCCACACTTTTTTGCAAAAAAACCTTGCGCTCCTCTGTGAGCATGTTACTTTCGACTGAATAACCTGCTGATTTAGAATTTGATCCCGCTCACATGTTATCCTCTCAGACCACCTCAATTTTTACCGTAAGCCGCCTGAACCAGACGGTTCGTTTGCTGCTTGAGCAGGAGATGGGACAAGTGTGGATCAGCGGTGAAATCTCGAATTTCACTCAGCCGTCCTCCGGTCACTGGTATTTCACGCTCAAAGATGACACCGCCCAGGTACGCTGCGCGATGTTTCGCAACAGCAACCGTCGGGTAACATTCCGCCCGCAGCACGGGCAACAGGTGCTGGTGCGCGCCAACATCACGCTGTATGAGCCACGCGGCGACTACCAGATTATCGTCGAGAGTATGCAGCCTGCGGGCGAAGGGCTATTGCAGCAAAAATATGAGCAGTTGAAAGCCAAACTGCAGGCGGAAGGATTGTTCGATCAGCAATATAAGCAGCCTCTGCCCTCCCCGGCCCACTGTGTCGGGGTGATTACCTCGAAAACCGGTGCGGCACTGCACGATATTCTCCACGTTCTAAAACGCCGCGACCCATCGCTGCCGGTGGTGATTTACCCCGCCGCGGTACAGGGCGACGATGCGCCGGGGCAGATCGTGCGCGCGATTGAACTGGCCAACGCCCGCGGCGAGTGCGACGTGTTAATTGTCGGGCGCGGCGGTGGCTCGCTGGAAGATTTATGGAGTTTTAACGACGAACGCGTGGCGCGGGCAATCTTTGCCAGCCGTATTCCGGTGGTTAGCGCCGTCGGCCACGAAACCGACGTCACTATCGCTGATTTTGTCGGCGACCTGCGTGCGCCGACGCCGTCGGCAGCGGCAGAAATTGTCAGCCGCAACCAGCAGGAGTTGTTGCGTCAGATCCAGTCCATCCAGCAGCGTCTGGAAATGGCGATGGACTACTACATCGCCAACCGTACTCGTCGATTTACCCAGCTTCATCACCGTTTGCAACAGCAGCATCCGCAGCTGCGTCTGGCCCGTCAGCAAACGTCGCTGGAGCGGTTGCGCCAGCGGATGGGATTTGCGCTTGAAAATAAGATTAAACAGGCAAATCAGCGTCAGCAACGCATGCTGCAACGTCTCAATCAGCAAAACCCGCAGCCACGCATTTATCGCGCACAAACCCGTATCCAGCAACTGGAATATCGCCTGGCCGAAACCATTCGCGCGCGCCTCAGCGAACAGCGCGAACGTTTTGGTAATGCGGTTACTCATCTCGAAGCGGTCAGTCCGCTGGCGACCCTGGCGCGCGGCTATAGCGTTTCTACCACCACTGGCGGCGGCGTACTGAAACAGATCAAACAGGTCAGCGCAGGCGATGTCATCACCACCCGACTAGCAGATGGCTGGGTGGAAAGCGAAGTTAGGGGCGTAACGGCGGCGAAAAAAACGCGGAAGAAAAAGCCGGTTTAAACCGGCACATACTCCACGCGTTTTTTCGAAATAAGCCCATGGCCATGCTGACAGAAATAATCTATCGCGCCACAGGCCTTTAGTACTTCGAGTGGTTGATGGCACTCTGGGCAACGTGCTTCCAGTTGAAGATCTTTTTGACAACTCTCACAGTGCGCCGCACCGTTTTGTGGTTCCAGTTCAGCGTGGCAATCCGGGCAAATGATAGACATAACAACTCCAGTACAGGGCTCCATTCTTGTGTTGAGTTTAACACGCTACGCTGAATGTCGCCCAGGCCCAACAAAACATCATACCTCATCAATTGAATGACCGGGGCATAGCCTCTGCCCCGGCACAATCGAGGTGTTATCAGGCGCTGGTTGCCGGTTTAGTTTGCGTATTCTCCAGCATGCGACGAATCGGCACAATGAGGACGATCAGGACCGCGGCGCAGATCAGCAGCGCAATCGAGCAGCGAGCGAAGAGATCCGGCAGCATATCCAGTTGGTCAGCCTTCACATGACCACCAATCAGACCTGCAGCCAGGTTACCCAGCGCACTGGCGCAGAACCACAGACCCATCATCTGCCCACGCATTCTTTCCGGTGCCAGCAGCGTCATGGTCGCCAGACCGATCGGGCTCAGACACAACTCGCCGAGCGTCAGCATCAGGATACTGCCCACCAGCCAGAATGGAGAAACGCCCGCCCCGCCGTTGCTGAGAACGTTTTGCGCCGCCAGCATCATCAAGCCAAAGCCTGCCGCCGCACACAAAATGCCGATAACGAACTTAGTGATACTGCTCGGGCGAATGTTCATGCTCGCCAGCTTCGGCCACGCCCAGCTGAATACCGGCGCCAGCAGGATGATAAACAGGGCGTTTATCGACTGGAACCAGACCGCCGGAATTTCAAAATCACCGATCATACGGTTAGTGTAGTCGTTGGCGAACAGGTTGAACGAGGTTGGCTTTTGCTCAAACGCCGACCAGAAGAATGCGGCGGAAACCAGCAGGATAAAGCAAACCAGCAGTCTGGCACGCTCTTTACGATTCAGGCCGGCAAAGATGAACAGATAGATAAAGTAGAGTGCAACAGAGGCGGCAATCACGTACACCAGTATGCTGGCAACCGCGACCGGATTAATCACAATCACGCCCTGCGCAATCAGCGTAACGATAACCGCCACACCGACAGCCAGCGCGAGTAGCCATGCGCCCACACCGTTACGCTTCACTACCGGGCTGTTCCAGGTCGAGTCCAGTCCCACTTCGCTGTCGTAGCGTTTCATCGACGGAACGGCAAACACACGGAAGATGATTAACGCCACCAGCATCCCGATACCACCGATACCGAAGCCCCAATGCCAGCCATGGGTTTTAATCAACCAACCGGAGATCAAGGGGGCGATGAATGACCCCATGTTGATGCCCATGTAGAACAGCGAGAAACCGCCGTCACGACGCGCATCGCCTTTTTTATACAATGTGCCAACCATGACCGAAATACAGGTCTTAAACAGACCGGAACCGAGCACGATAAACATCAGGCCGATAAAGAACAGGTTGTTACCCATAATGGCCGAAAGCGCAATCGACAGATGACCAAGCGCAATCAGGATGGAGCCGTACCATACCGCTTTCTGTTGGCCGAGCCAGTTATCCGCCAGCCAACCACCCGGCAGCGCAGCGAGATACATCGTACCGGCAAAGATACCCACAATCGCCGAGGCGTTTTCACGGGCCAGCCCCATGCCGCCGTCATAGACGGTAGCCGCCATAAACAGGATCAGTAATGGGCGAATGCCATAAAACGAGAAACGCTCCCACATCTCTGTGAAGAACAGCGAGCCGAGCGGATAAGGATGACCGAAGAAAGTTCGGCTTTCTTTTTGATTAACAGAGGATTGCATAATTCTCCCGAAAGTTATGTCGTCGTGCGTGTAAACACCGCGATGTACGCCAGCCAGTTACGTATCTGACCGATTTTTTACATGCGGCGAAAAGTTATTTAACCATTTGATAACTTAAGGCTAGTTTTGTCTAGTACCAGCCCCCGGACTTTAAGATGAAAACTCGACAAATGTCTACTTTCTTAGATTTAAACTTGGTAAAAAACGAATAGTGATTGACATCGCACGGGCTGAAGCTGGCGATGGAATACCGAAAAAAAACCCGCGGCAAGCGCGGGTTTTTATCAACATCAGCAACGATTATTTGCTTTTTTTAATGTGCTTAATCAAACGCTTACGTTTACGCATCTGGGTCGGCGTCAGCGTATTACGTTTATTCGCAAACGGGTTTTCCCCTTCTTTGAACTGAATGCGAATCGGTGTCCCCATCACGTCCAGAGTTTTGCGGAAGTAGTTCATCAGATAGCGCTTATATGAATCCGGCAGATCTTTCACCTGATTACCATGAATCACCACAATCGGCGGGTTATAACCGCCGGCATGGGCATATTTCAGCTTCACGCGACGACCACGTACCAGCGGCGGCTGATGATCTTCTACCGCCATGGTCATGATACGCGTCAACATCGCGGTACTAACGCGACGGGTCGAGCTGTCGTACGCTTCGCGGACCGATTCAAACAGATTACCGACGCCGCTACCGTGCAGTGCAGAGATAAAGTGTACACGCGCAAAATCAATAAAGCCCAGACGGAAGTCCAGCGTTTCCTTGACCTGCTCTTTCACTTCCTGCGTCAGGCCGTCCCATTTGTTGACGACAATAACAAGTGAGCGCCCACTATTGAGGATAAAGCCCAACAGCGACAGGTCCTGATCGGAAATACCTTCCCGCGCATCAATCACCAGCATGACCACGTTGGCATCTTCAATCGCCTGCAGCGTTTTGATGACTGAGAATTTTTCTACCGCTTCGGTAATTTTCCCGCGCTTACGCACGCCCGCGGTGTCGATCAGCACATATTCACGTTCGTCGCGTTGCATCGGAATATAAATGCTGTCACGCGTGGTCCCAGGCATGTCGTAAACCACCACGCGGTCTTCGCCCAGAATACGGTTAGTCAGTGTGGACTTACCTACGTTCGGACGACCCACAATCGCCAGTTTGATCGGCAGATCCTGCGGGTTGAAGTCGTCTTCAGGCTCTTCTTCACCGTTTTCTTTGGCTTCCAGTTGCGCCCAATATTCCGCATCTTCATCGACTTCTTCCTGCGGCGCAACGTCATCCATCCACGGCAGCAGAACATGCTCCAGCAGGCTGAGAACGCCGCGACCATGGGAGGCAGCAATCGGATAAATTTCACCCAGACCCAGCGAGTAGAAATCAACAACCGCCTGATCGGGATCCAGTCCGTCAGTTTTGTTGGCCACCAGGAACGTCGGTTTCTGGCGTGAACGCAGATGTTTAGCAATGGCTTCATCCGCTGGCATCAGGCCAGCACGCGCATCCACCATAAACAGCACAACGTCCGCTTCTTCGATAGCCAACAGAGACTGTTCAGCCATGCGGGTTTCAACACCGTCTTCGGTGCCATCAATACCGCCGGTATCAATGCAGATAAACTCGCGGCCTTCAATTTCCGCACGACCGTACTTACGGTCACGAGTCAGACCCGGGAAATCCGCAACCAGCGCATCTCGGGTGCGAGTTAGACGGTTAAATAACGTGGATTTGCCAACGTTAGGGCGCCCGACAAGCGCGACCACAGGTACCATGTTTAAAACCTCATTTAAAAAATCATCAGACAACGCGCACATTTTTGCGCCGTTGTTAAAAACAGTAAAACGGCCCCTGCACCAGGAGCCGTTTTTCAAAGCGAGCGGCCAGGACGATTAACGCGTAATGGAGTACAGCGTACCGTCTTTCGCCTGGATCAGCAGTTTACCATCAGCAGAGACTGGCTCAGTCAGGAAACCGGAGCTGTCGACTTTCTGCTGGGCAACAAAGCGACCATCTTCAACGTTAATCCAGTGCAGGTAGCCTTCGCTATCGCCCACAACTAAATTGCCGTTATACAATACCGGAGACGTCAGCAGACGGTGCAGCAGATCGCTTTGCGTCCACAGCGTCACGCCGCCGTCGGTAGTCAGCGCCAGGATGCGGTCGTTTTGATCGACCAGGTAGATACGGTTTCCGTCGACGATGAAATCATTCACCGAGCCCAGTTCACGTTTCCACATAATCTGGCCACTGCGCAGATCCAGCGCGGTCAGGTTACCATTATAAGCCAGCGCGTAAACAACGCCATTGACGATAACCGGCGTGGTATCAACGTCACTCAGACGATCGATTTCCGTTGGGCCTGTCGCTTGAGAAATACGTTGCTGCCAAATCATCTGACCCTGCTGCATCAGCACGGCGCTTACGCGACCGTTATCACCACCAACAATAGCTGCGCCAAAGGCCGTCGCAGGGGCAGATTCGCCACGCAGAGACAGGGATGGCATATCGAGGTTAACGGTCCACTTGATGGCGCCGTCAGCTTCGTTCAACGCCTGCAATTGACCGTTACTGGTGTGGATTAATACCACGCCATCGCTCACAACCGGACGAGACAGCGCTTCACCGGCAACTTTCGTCTGCCATGCGGTGGTACCATCGCTGGTATTCAACGCATAAACCTGCGCTTTTTCACTGCCAATGTAAACATGACCACCGGACACGGTTACGCCGCCAGAAAGCTGTGCAGATGCACGGGAGAACCAACCGTCTTTCTCACCCAGATTAACAGACCACACTTCTTTGCCGTCGTCTGCGTTCAACGCTTTCACGACACCTGAGCGATCGGCTGCATAGACAACGTTATCCGCCAGCGCAGGATGAAGATTGGAATAGAAATCACCAATACCGTTGCCCACGGAAGTGCTCCAGTCCGTAGACGGAGTAAACTGGTTTTCAACCACCGGTAATGGGGACATCTTAACGACATCTTCTTCGCCACTAAACAGTGAACAGCCGCTCAATAGGGTAACGGAAAGCAGCCCTGGCAGAAGTAATTTACGCAATTGCATCGGGTCCCTCTCAGATGGACAAATTATTGATTTTCATCTGCATCATTTCGCTCAGAGCAGGAGAGGCATCGCTTTTCACACCCGCTTCCCATGCGCTACGCGCACCTTGTTTGTCGCCCTTGCTCAGCAACGCTTCACCGCGCAGATCGGCAACAATGGCCGTCCACCCTTCACCTTTAATGGTGTCGAGTGTTTTCAGCGCGGTATCAGCCTGTTTAAGCTGAACCTGAACACGAGCCAGACGCAGGTTAATCACCGCTTTGAGATTATCATCGCTGGTTGCAGCCAGGCCTTGTTGCAGCTGGCTGGCGGCTTTCTCAAGTTCATTTTGGTCAACAAACTGCTGCGCAAGTTCCAGTGAAGCTAACGCGCCGTAGGTATTTTTATTCTCTGCTGCAAATTTCTCTGCCGCAGGAATGCTATCCGCTTTACCCGCACTAACCGCGGTCACCGTATTTTGGTATGCCAGAGAAGCAGAGCGTGCGGACTCCGTCTGATGGCTGGTCCAGTAACGCCAGCCAACCAGCGCGCCAACCCCTAAAATTATCCCAACCGCCAGCGCTTTGCCGTTTTCGGCAAAGAAGCGTTTTACCGCATCAACCTGGTCGTGTTCGTTCTCGTAAATTTCCACGCTGTCCTTCTCCTTAGCCCAGTAGAGTGCGCAAATGCGCGGCAACGCCATCCTGCGCTACTGCCGTTTGCTCACCAGAGCGCAAATCCTTCACTACAACGGTACCGTCAGCCACTTCGGACTCACCCAGTACCAGTGCAACGCGGGCGCCCCATTTATCGGCACGAGCAAACTGTTTCTTAAAGTTGCCGCCGCCGTGGTTGGTCATCAGTTTCACACCAGGAACTTCATCACGCAGACGTTCTGCAAGCCGCATTGCTGCCGGCTGCGTGTCTGTGCCTGAAGCAACCAGGTATATATCGACAACAGGGGAGGCAATAAATTCCGGATTAACTGCCTGAACTAATAAAACAAGTCGTTCCAGGCCCATGGCGAAGCCCACAGCAGGCGTTGCGCGACCGCCAAGTTGCTCTACCAGACCGTCGTAACGACCACCGGCACACACGGTACCCTGCGAGCCCAGGCTGCTGGTGACCCACTCGAATACGGTGCGGTTGTAGTAATCAAGACCACGAACCAGACGCTGATTAACGGTGTAGGCAATCCCTGCGGATTCCAGCAGTTTGCACAGACCCGCGAAATGCTCGCGAGAGTCGTCATCAAGATAATCACCCAGCGCAGGTGCGTCGTTGAGTAGCGCCTGCACTTCTGGGTTTTTGGAGTCAAGCACGCGCAGCGGGTTGGTGTACATGCGACGCTTGCAGTCTTCGTCCAGCTTCTCTTTATGCTGTTCCAGGTAGGCTACCAGCGCATCACGGTAGTTAGCGCGGGCTTCAAGCGAACCAATTGAGTTCAGCTCCAGGCTGACATGCTGAGATATACCCAGCGCGCGCCACCAGCGAGCGGTCAACATAATCAGTTCAGCATCGATGTCCGGGCCCTGCAGGCCAAACACTTCGACACCCAACTGATGGAACTGACGATAGCGTCCTTTCTGCGGACGTTCGTGGCGGAACATCGGCCCGATATACCACAGACGCTGTTCCTGATTGTACAGGAGACCATGTTCGATGCCGGCGCGTACGCAGCCCGCTGTCCCTTCAGGACGCAGAGTCAGGCTGTCACCATTTCTGTCCTCAAAGGTATACATCTCTTTTTCAACCACGTCGGTAACTTCACCGATCGCGCGTTTGAATAACGGGGTCTGCTCTACAATCGGCAAGCGGATTTCACTGTAACCGTAGCTACCGAGCACGTTCTTGAGAGTGCCTTCAATGCGCTGCCAGATGGCGGTTTCGCCAGGCAGATAATCGTTCATGCCGCGAATGGCTTGAATGTTTTTTGCCACGTTTATTCTCTTTATGAATATAAAAATGAACCCTCAGCGCTAACCCGAACAATGCGGGCGCCATGCGGGTTCAATCATACACGGGAAGCACGCCGCTTCCCATCACGTTGTTATTTTTCAAGCTGCTGCACGTCGATACGACGCGCTTCGTCCAGGATACTCGCTTTAGCGCGAATACGGGCTTCAAGCTGCGTGATCATATCGTCGTTGTCGAGTCTGTCCTTACGCACACCGTCTTCGTACAGGCCGCTTTTCTTGTTACCGCCCGTCACGCCCAGCGTAGAAACCAGCGCTTCGCCAGGACCGTTTACCACGCAGCCGATGATCGAAACATCCATTGGCGTAATGATATCTTCCAGACGTTGCTCCAGCGCGTTAACCGTACCGATAACGTCGAATTCCTGACGTGAGCAGGTTGGACAAGCGATAAAGTTGATCCCGCGCGCGCGAATGCGCAGCGATTTCAGAATATCGAAGCCCACTTTGATCTCTTCTACCGGATCGGCGGCCAGAGAAACACGCAGCGTATCGCCGATCCCTTCAGATAGCAGCAATCCTAAACCGATCGCGGATTTCACCGCGCCGCTACGTGCGCCACCGGCTTCGGTGATTCCCAGATGCAGCGGTTGATCGATCTGTTTCGCCAGCAGGCGATAGGATTCTACGGCAAGGAAAACGTCAGAGGCTTTAACGCTGACTTTGAATTGATCGAAGTTCAGACGATCCAGATGATCCACATGACGCATAGCGGATTCCAGCAGCGCCTGCGGCGTCGGTTCACCGTATTTTTCTTGCAGATCTTTTTCCAGCGAGCCGGCGTTTACGCCGATGCGGATAGGGATATTTTTATCGCGCGCGCAGTCAACCACCATGCGGATACGCTCTTCATTACCGATATTGCCTGGGTTAATACGCAGGCAATCGACACCGTATTCCGCGACTTTCAGCGCAATGCGGTAATCGAAGTGAATATCGGCAACCAGCGGCACATTAACCTGCTGTTTGATCAGCTTGAACGCTTCTGCGGCATCCATTGTCGGTACAGAGACGCGAACAATGTCTGCGCCTACGCGTTCCAGCGCTTTAATCTGATTAACCGTCGCTTCCACGTCAGTGGTACGCGTATTGGTCATAGACTGTACGGCGATGGGCGCGCCATCGCCGATCGGCACATTCCCAACGTAAATGCGTGTCGATTTTCTACGTTGAATTGGAGCCTGGTTATGCATTAAAAAATCTCCCGCATTGCCGTCTGTTACTGAGCCGGTGATTGTTCGGCATTAACGGTCAGACGTGCAACCTGGTTAGTTCTGATAAAACGACTCAGATCGACAGGTTTCCCCTGGAACTGAATCTGCACTGCCGCCGGAGCGCCAATTTTCAGTTTGTACGGCGCCTGACCGGTCAGATTGAGATTGCCGTCTTTACGCTGCATACCGCTGAACAGTTTTTTACCGGTCGCATCGGTCACTTCCAGCCAGCAATCAGCGGTAAAATTCATTACCAGCGCGTTAGGATCGGTTGCCGGGGTAGTGACACCCGCCTGGTCAGTCGGCAGCGGTGCCGCATTCGCTGGCGCTGTTGGCGCGGCGGTTGCGGTATCGACGTTGGCCTGAGAAGGTGCCACTACGGCATTCTGTTGCGCATCCGCGGCTGGTGCCGGAGCTGTCGGGGCATCAGTCGCTGGCGCTGCGTTCGCCACCACGCCATCGCCCGAAGCCGGGGTTGTCTCCTGACCTGCTGCGGCGCTGGTATCTAACGGTACATTCTGCGCAGTGTCTTTACCGGCATTCAGTTCAGCGGAAGATTGATCGGCCATGGTGCTGATCTCTTCCTGCTGCGCTTTATGGTTCTGCCACCACCAGGCCCCTGTCAGTCCGACAACGACAAACAGCACCAGCCAGGTGAAGGTCATTAACCAGCCATCGCGCTTTTTACGACGCTTACCGAGCGAGAAGCTCTGCATCGGCGCGACTTTAGCAGGACGAATTGGCGCCTGTTTTTCCAGCCCTGGCAACAGTTCTTCTTCAGGAATATGCACCAGACGCGCATAAGAACGGATGTATCCACGCAGGAATGTTGAAGCGAGATCGGCTGGTGCCTTATCTTCTTCAATATCACGTACCGTGGAGACCTTCAGGCACAGTCGCTCCGCGACTGCCTGCTGGCTGAATCCGAGTTGTTCACGGGCATTGCGCAGACGAACGCCGGTGGAGAGTGCTTCATTTTTGTCGTGCGTGGCTTCAGTATTCATTCGCTACAGCTGCGTAAATTTGGGTTCTGGCGCCGGCGAGTCACAATGCTCACCCACACCGCGAAACATCTGGTCAGTTAACCTTCGTCAGACAGTATAAAACGGTCAGACTACCAATGACAAAAAAGCGTAAACCTGAGGGCTAAACTCTTGTTGCGCCGTTACATACTGCCTTAAAGTCGACAAAAACGCACCGTTATTATTGACCTGACGACAACAGCCAAGGAACCTCATCTGGCTTACATTGCACTACGGTACATGAATTATACCGTAGTGCACTCAACATCAAACGGTTTTGATGTCGATAGCATCACCCTGCATACGCTTGCGCAGAGTACGCTTGGTACGGTCGATAACATCGCCGGCCAATTGACCGCAGGCTGCATCGATGTCATCGCCACGTGTTTTACGCACGATGGTGGTGAAACCATAGCTCATCAACACTTTGGAGAAACGATCGATACGGCTGTTAGAGCTACGACCATACGGTGCGCCAGGGAACGGGTTCCATGGGATCAGGTTGATCTTACACGGTGTATCTTTCAGCAGTTCAGCCAGTTGATGTGCGTGTTCGGTACCGTCATTGATGTGATCCAACATGACATACTCAATGGTCACACGACCCTGGTTGGCGTTGGATTTCTCCAGGTAACGACGTACTGCCCCGAGGAACGTTTCGATATTGTACTTTTTGTTGATAGGCACAATTTCGTCACGAATTTCATCGTTCGGCGCATGCAGAGAGATCGCCAGCGCGACGTCAATCATATCGCCCAGCTTATCCAACGCAGGTACAACCCCTGAGGTGGAAAGCGTAACGCGACGCTTTGACAGCCCGAAACCGAAGTCATCCAGCATGATTTCCATCGCCGGCACCACGTTAGTCAGGTTGAGCAGCGGCTCGCCCATCCCCATCATCACCACGTTGGTGATAGGACGTACGCCCGTTGCTTTGACCGCGCCGACGATTTTCGCCGCACGCCAAACCTGGCCAATGATTTCCGACACTCGCAGGTTACGGTTAAATCCCTGTTGCGCCGTAGAGCAGAATTTACACTCTAATGCACAACCAACCTGTGAAGAAACACACAGGGTCGCGCGATCGTCTTCCGGGATATAAACAGTTTCAACGCGCTGATCGCCAACCGCGATAGCCCATTTGATCGTGCCGTCAGAGGAACGCTGCTCTTCCACCACTTCCGGGGCGCGAATTTCAGCGACTTCTTTCAGCTTGTTGCGCAGCACCTTATTGATGTCAGTCATGTCATCAAAGTTGTCGCTGCAATAGTGGTACATCCACTTCATGACCTGATCGGCACGAAACGGCTTTTCGCCCATCTCTTTGAAGAATTCGCGCATTTGCTGACGGTTCAGATCCAGCAGGTTAATTTTTCCATTTTTATTTGGAACCGCAGGAATGACGACTTCAGAGGTGTTAACTAATTCAGACATAATTTTTTCCGGCCTCGTTGTTACACGTTGTGGCCCGTGGAGGGTTAAAAAGAAACGCCCCGGCAAGCGATCTGCTCTTCCGGGGCGTTGCATTGTACAAAGTCTGGCGCAGGGATGCCACGTTTGCACGAAGCATTAGCGAAAATAATATGTAAATCGCTAATTCATCTCAACGGCGTTTCAGACGCAGGAGATTAGCGCGTACGCGGGCAAACCTCGCCCTCACCAAAGAAATAGGCGATTTCGCGAGCGGCAGATTCAACGGAATCAGAACCGTGAGTCCCGTTCTCGGTGAAGCTGTCAGCGTAGTCGGCACGCAGGGTACCGGCCAGCGCGTTCGCTGGGTTGGTAGCGCCCAGCAGATCGCGATGACGCTGTACGGCGTTTTCGCTTTCCAGAACAGAAACAACGATCGGACCGGAGGTCATAAATTCAACCAGACCGTCAAAGAACGGCTTGCCATCGTGTTCAGCATAGAAGCCACGCGCCTGCTCAACGGTCAGGTGCAGCATTTTAGTCCCGACAATCTTGAACCCTGCAGCTTCAAAGCGCGCAAAGATGCTCCCAATAACGTTTTTTGCCACCGCGTTTGGTTTAATGATGGAAAAAGTACGTTCAATAGCCATTGATAACCTCTGTAATGTGTTCTGTTGTTGTCTATATAGATGTACGACCTGGCGCGGATTATAAAGAGCATCCCGGCAATTGACTATTGATGAAGGTAACATTTCTTTAAAATAAGCTGAGTTTTAGCAACAAATAGTCAGCAACTGGTCTACTGCAACGAAAATCTCACCGTCGCCACCTGTCCGGCGTCATCCATCACCAGCAGTTGGTAATCCCCTTTGGCCGTCAGACGTAGCGTCAGGTGACGCCCGCGCTCGTCCAAACGTTGTCCGTTAAGAAACCACCAGCGATCGCCTGTTCCACCGCTGGTTTGCACCGGCAATGAAGCCTCTGGTGAACCGGGTAAACGCTTCACAATCGCGCCATCGCGCAGACCTGTCAACTGCAACGGTAACGCGGGATCCTGTCCCAACGGCGGACATATGGCAGAAACAGGCGGTAATCTCGCCCCACGGCGCTCTGATTCCGGCAGCCATGGCTCCAGAGGCAAGGGCCAGACGATAAGCGTCTGTTCGCGCGCCTGTGGGCAATCCGCCGCCACGCGTTTACCCTCGCCGTCCAGCCAGACAGGGAAACGAATGCCGTTAACGCCTTCCTGCTCGGGTAATAACAGCGTTGGCGGCTGACTGCCATCCAGTAACCAGGTTGCCAGACGGCGGCGACAGTTGCTGTCTCCAGCCGCAAGAGATTGCCCGCCCGGCCAACATACCACGCCGCGGCTAACGGATTCAGGACGAGGATCTTCCGGCTGATTCGTCCCGCGAGAGAGCAGAAGATTGTTGACCTGATTGAGCAGCGGTACGGCGCTGGCAAAGCCAAATTGCCCCACCACCGGCGTACCGTCGGGCCTGCCGGTCCAGATGCCAATCACATAACGGGCGTTAATACCAATCGCCCACGCATCGCGATAGCCATAGCTGGTGCCCGTTTTCCACGCCAGCGGAACCACTCTGCTCAGTGCGTTATCCGGTAGCGGTTGTGCTTCGTCAGCCATAATCCGGCGAATAATCCACGCCGCGCCTGCCGACATCAGCGGGCGCTCCAGTAGCGGGTCTGACGGCTGCAGGCGCAATTTACCCGCCTTCCCGTGGCGGGCAAAGGCGCTATACGCCGCCGCCATATCATCAAGCCTTGCCCCCGCACCGCCCAAAATCAACGACAGATTCGGCGCAGCCCCTGCAGGCAGATATAACGGTAAACCGACGTTACGTAACGATGCTGCAAAACGCTTCGGACCGTAGGCTTCCAGTACCTGGACCGCGGGTAAATTCAGTGAACGTACCAGCGCCTCACTCATGCTTACCGGTCCGTGAAAACCACTGTCAAAATTCCCCGGTCGATAATCACCGGTTCGCCGTGGTACATCCTGCAACAACGAAGCGGGATGAATTAATCCGTCATCCAGCGCCAGACCATAGATAAACGGCTTCAGCACCGATCCCGGTGAGCGGATCGCATTCACCATATCCACATGACCAAAGCGGGAGTCATCATTCATATCAACTGACCCCACCCAGCCACGCACGCTCATATCGGTGTGATCGACCACAATCATCGCCAGCGAACTGCGCGCCGGTAACCGCCCTTTCCAGTTTTGCGCCAGCTCTTCGAGTTGGCGCTGCAACCCGGCGTCAAGGGTAGTCACGATTTTATCGCTTCGGCTTTTTCCCAGCATCATGCGCGAAAATAACGGCGCTAACTGCGGCATCTGCCTGGGGGCCAGCCAGACTGGCTCTTCACGTGACTCCTGCACCTGTTTTGCGGGCCAAATGCCCCGAATTGCCATACGTTCGAGCACTTTATTACGCGCCGCTTCAGCGCGGTCCGGCCAACGGTCCGGACGCAGACGGCTCGGCGCCTGTGGCAGCACAGCCAGCAGTGCGGCGTCGGAGTAGCTCAGTTGTGCAGGCGATTTGCCAAGATAGGCCCAGCTTGCTGCGCCCACACCTTGCAACGTGCCGCCAAACGGCGCACGGTTAAGATACAGCGTCAGAATGTCGCGCTTGGACAGATGCCATTCCAGCTGCAAAGCGCGCCAGAGCTGGCGAAACTTGCCGCCAAAGGTGCGTGGGTGGGGGTCGAGTAAACGTGCCACCTGCATGGTGAGCGTACTGCCGCCCGAAACAACACGCCCTGAGGAGAGGTCCTGCCATGCGGCGCGCAGCACTGAAAATGGATTGACGCCAGGATGTTTCCAGAACCAGCGGTCTTCGTAGTTGATTAAGGCCTCAAGGTAGCGGGGTGATACCTCATCAATCGTCACCGGATAACGCCAGATACCGTCCGCGTCGGCGAAGCGCCAGAGAGGCGTACCATCGTGCGCCACCACGACACGTGCGGGATCCACCTCGTGAAGCGGCAGTGGCCAGATTTTATCTGCCGCCCAAATTGCCGCCACCAACACTAGCGCAACGACTGCCAGCCAGAGCCAGCAGCCGCGTTTACCCAACCCGCGCATCATTTACGGTCTGACAATCAAAAGTCCCTCTGTCGCACCGGTCGCCCGCCATTGCGGAACATACATGGATTCGACCTGCGGGACGGGAACCTGATACGTCCCCGGCGTTACCGCCCGCGCCAGGTACACCAGCGTAACCGGCTGTCCTTCATTAACTGCCACCGCGGCGACAAAGCGATCGTCACGGAACTCAACGTGCTGGATATCCGCCTGCTGCATCTGATTAAGCAGATTCGCCACTTCGCTACCGCTATCCTGCAGGCTGGCGCTGCCGTTGGCCAGATTCTGGTTTTCCAGCTCCAGTCCGGCAGGCAGTAGGTCGACGACCAGCGCATCCGGTACGTTCTGGCTGGCTTTCACCTCCAGCCAGACCAGCACCAGCTCGCCGCTGCGCAGAGAATCCAGCGATTTGCTGTGTCCGTCGAGCCCCAGGATCTGACGCTCAATATGCAGGACGTTGCTGGCAGGCGTCGGCGAGGTTTGCGGGTAACCGCTGACGTCCAGACGCAGCCACAGCGGCTGATTACCGCTATTGGTGACGCTGAGCGTAGACAGCGCGTCGGCATCCAGATTACGCGTCTGTGATTTCTCCCCGGCTAACGGCTGTTCAGAGAGCGACGTTTGCGCCTGCCACGTGCCGGGTAAATCCTGTAACGTACGCGCGGCAAGGAACAGCGCATTATTTTCCTGAGTGGAGAGCCAGCGCTGACCAAAAGCCTGTTCTGACAGGGTATTCAGCAACGTATTCTGCACGTCTGGTTTCAGCTTGTTCTCTTCCAGCAAGGCCAGCATCAGCGCGTTGTCGCGTAGCGGGCTGCCGTAATCGGCCATCCACTGCTGCGCATCGCGGCGCGGCGTATTCAGCGCCAGCGTCAGCGCCTGTTCACTGCGATTAGCATCGCCCATGTTTTTCAGCGCGATCCCCAGTTGCAACAGCGGTAAACCAGAAGCCGCCTGAGCGCGGCGCTCCCAGATTTCACGCAGCGCGCCGAGCGGGGCTTTCTGCTGACGGGCCAGCACCAGCGCGGCGTAGGCCTGTACAGCAAACCGGCTTGCAGAGGTATCGTCGGTATAGCGAATCGACATCATGCCCGGATCCTGCAAATAGCGCAGCAGCCGCTCGTTACCCCGGTTAATCACCTCCGTCGGGACGCTGTAGCCCTGTTCATTCGCACGCACGAGGAAATCCATCACGTACGCGGTCAGCCAGTACTCTTCCGGCCCGTTTTTATCCCACAGCGCAAAACCGCCGTTATCGCGCTGCATTTGCAGTAAACGGGAAATGCCAATCTCTACTGCCGCACGGCGTTTTTCATCGCTGTCGCCCGCGATACCTAACGCCTTCAACTGCGCGGCGTTGGTGTATAAGGATGGGAACAATCCGCTCGCCGTTTGCTCAAGGCAACCGTAAGGGTAAGCTTTCAGTTCACGGATGTAGCGCGCCAGATTAAGCGGCGGCTTACCGCTGAACAGCAGTTGCCCCTGCATCGTCACAGGAGAGAAATTAGCCAACTCTTCGCCTGGCAGCTGCCAGATTGCCCCCGGCTGGAGCGCAATGCCATTATTGACGGTTTGCGCGGGAAACGCCGGACGCACGCCAATCTTCCACTGTTTGTGCTGCACAGGCAGCGTTTCCCCTGGCAGGGACAGACCGCTAATCTGCGCCTGAATGTCGCCCTCGCCAAAGCCTTCCCGCGCGCGCACCGGAATAAACAGCGTAGTCCGTACGCCTGGCGCCAGATTCACAGGCGTAGGATCTTGCCCTATCAGTTCCAGTAAACCACTGGCCGCGAGCTTAATATTCAGCGTCTGCGGTTTATCGGTCAGGTTGGTCACGTCCAGCGTCAGGCGCGAAGTATCTCCCCCGGCCAAAAAGCGCGGCATGTTCAGTTCAGCAATCACCGGCGCGGCGACAATCACTTTGCTTTCGCTGCTGCCAAAGTCATCCGCCGTCCAGGCCTGCGCCATGACCCGCAGCTCGCCGTTGAAATCACCAATCGGTAACGTCACCGTACCTTCGCCCTGCTCGTTAAGCGTGACCGGCAACGCCTGTTGCGCCACGATATTGACGTGATTGACCGGAGGCTTACCGCCACGCTTTAACTCATCGCCATCGCCACCAAAGCGCAGCGCCGCCAGACGACCTTGCCCTTCGATAACCTGACCGTAAATATCATAAATATCCGCGCCATAGCGTTTTTGCCCGAAAAACGCCTGCCATGGGTCGGGCGTGACGTAATCGGTGATGTTCAACACCCCGCTATCAACGGCAGAGACCAGTACGTTAACCTGCTTTGGCACGTCGCCATTTTTAACGCTGGCTTTAATCTTGACGGTTAACGGCTGATTTGGGCGTATTTTCGCCGGACTTTCCAGCGTCAGTCCCAGACGACGATTTTCATCGCCCAGCGGTAAATGCAGTAACCCAACCGCCCGTTTTGGCGTCGCCGAACGGGATTTGTCGCCAGGACGAACCACCAGCGCACTGAGATACAAATCGTGGCGATTCCAGGTTTTATCGACCGGAATAGTGAGATCCAGGCCATTCGCAGGCACGTCTATTTCTTGCCACCACAGCGGTCCTTCGCTGGACTCCACCATCGCATAACCTTTGCCAGCCGCGGGGGCGGCAATATGCAGCTTCATGGTATCGCCAGGACGATAGCCGGGTTTATCCAGTTTCAGGGTTACACGATCGGGACGAACAGAGCCACTGCCGTCGCTATTATCCTGCCAGCTATAACCGGCCCAGAAGCGCACGCTGCTCACCGCATCATTCGGCGCTTTTACTTCCAGACGATAGGCGCCCCACTCAACCGGGAAGCTCACTTTACCGGTTTCATCGGCCTTAAGATCCAGCGTCTGCTCACCTTCGATCAGATCTTTTTGATCAAACTGTGATTGCCAGCCCTCGCCTTCAGTCCAGTTCCAGTAATAATCTCGACGTTCCCGGATCAAACGCACCTGCAAGCCGGACACCGCTTTTTTATCGCCTTGCGCATCGGCATAAACGATATCGAAAGCGGCATTGCTGTCTTCATCGACGATAGGCTGGTTCACCGTGGTGTCAGTGCGATAATCATAAACGGCTTTCGCCGCAAACTGTGGTCGAATCCCCGGCAGCGTATCCGCAGGCCAGATGGCTTGTTCAACCCGACGCGTCACCGGGCGGCCACCCGACTCCAGCAGGCTGGCTTGCAACACCACCTGTAACGGGGAGTGCGTCTCCTGCCACTGGCTGGCGGTGGTCACTTCGCCACGACCGTGATCGTCCAGCGTGAGCTGAACTTCATCAAGGCTGCGGGAAAGGTTTTCTTCGGCAATATTACCAAACTGGAACCCTGGCAACGCCTGCACCGCCTCGCGCAATGGCCGCAAGAAAAGCTGCCCTTGCAGCGCGTTGCCGTTGGCGGGCGCGCCGTACAGGTAGTAACCCACCACCGAGAATTTCACTTCATCAGTTGGCGCTACCGGCATTTTGCTGGCGGTGAGATTGAGCGCCATCCGCTCTGGCATAAAATCTTCGACGTGGAAATCCCACATCCGCGTCTGGTTGTCGCCAGTATTGGCACGAATATGCCACATCCCGGTCGGCGCGCTGCTGTCCAGCGGCCAGCTAAAGCGGTACAGACCGTTCTCCGGCTGGCTGACAACCGAGCGTAAAACCTGTCCGTCTGGCTTAACGACTTCCAGCTTCACCGGCTGGTCGGGTAACGTTTTACCGTCGCTGTCACGTAGTAATCCATTGAGGATCACCGTTTCACCGGGGCGATAGAGATCGCGCGGACCAAACATAAAGAACTGTTTGCTGTATCCCGGCGCGCCGGCAATATCAAACTCAGCCAGATCCAACGCCGGAAGTTTCAGGTCAAGCAGCGTGGTCTGCCCGTCTTTTCGGGCCAGCAATAAGGCAGCTTCTTTATCCGTCTTAAGCTGTACATGACCCTGTGCGTCGCTGGTGGCCTGCGCCAGCGTCTGCCCTTTTTCGTTGAGTAATGTGACTTCAATGCCCTGCTGCGCTGCGCCGTTTTCCAGACTCTGTGTAAAGACATCCAGTTGATTGTGGTAGCGATGCGCCGATACACCAATATCGCTGAGCGTAAACAGCGTCGCGGCATTACTGTAGTTGTATTTTCCGGCCTGATTCATCACCGCGATGTAAACGCCGGTCTGCTGCAACGGTTTGATTTCGCTCAGCGGGAGCAACAGCTTTTCGCGCGTGTTACGCGCAGGGTTGAGATCAAAGCGTCCGGTATAGACCAGTTCCGCCATTTTCAGCAGATTATCGGATTCCCAGTTCGACAACGAATTGCGGTATTCCCACTGGCTGACGAACGCGCCAAGCGACTCTGGCTTCACGCGATAAAAATTCACATCCACACTGTTAACGTTGAGCGCCATCACCGGCAGCCCTTCAATCACTTTTCCTAGCAGTAGCGAACCGCGACTGGCAAACCCTACGCTCGGCTGGACGTCACGTGTGGTGATGTTTTTTTCATAATCGATGCCAAACGTCGCTTTATTCAGCGCCAGTAAATCACGCTCAATGGTAACCACCAGTTCCCGGTTAGGTTCGAGGTGGCGTAAGCGTAGCTCTTTCAGGTTTGGCGCCAGTTCCCACGCCCCATCGACTTTGCCGCTTTTTTTATCGACAACGTGCACTACACGGGAAAAATCTTGTTCCGGATCGAGGGGAATGGAGAAGGTCAATACGAGCGTTGCTGCGCCGTCGAGTTGGACCTCTGAGGCATCCAACAGCGTCAGCGACTTGCCCTGACTTTGTTGCATCAGCTTTTCTAACTGAGCCTTGTCTTTTGCGGGCGCGGTCTGCGGCGCAGGTGCATCCGGCTTCGCAGCCGTCGTCGATTTTTCGTTATTATTATCGCACCCGACAAGTGCCAGCATCAGCATGCAGGCCGCTACGCGTAAATGTTTCATTGTTCATCCCTGGCCGTAGTGGCCCGTTAGCTACGTAGAACAACTATTATGCGTTAGTTTTCTGGCTGTGGAAGCCAGTAAATGAACAACGTTGTCCTAATTTTCGTGATTAATGTGGATTCGCCTGCCAAATCAGCCTCTTTTACTTGTCGCTTTGCACTAAACGTCCGACAATTTGCCAAAACCTGGTAAAAATGGAGATGCCTATGACCACCGCCTTCTTTGTCGCTGCCGACTGGCTTGCCGAACACATTGACGACCCGGAAATACAAATCCTTGATGCCCGGATGGCACCTCCAGGTCAGGAAGATCGCGATGTTGGCGAGGAGTATCGTGCGGGTCATATTCCTGGCGCCGTTTTTTTTGATATTGAAGCGCTTTCTGACCATACCTCGCCGTTGCCGCACATGATGCCGCGCCCGGAAGCCTTCGCTGTCGCGATGCGCGAATTGGGTGTTCATCAGGATAAACATCTGGTTGTCTACGATGACGGCAACCTTTTTTCCGCCCCCCGCGCATGGTGGATGCTGCGGACTTTTGGCGTCGAGAATGTCTCCATTCTGGCGGGCGGTCTTGCTGGCTGGCAGCGCGATGAGCTAATGCTGCAGGAAGGAAACGAGGAGTTACCCGAAGGCGAATTTAACGCCGCATTTACGCCTGAAGCCGTGGTGCGCGTCACTGATGTGCTGCTGGCCAGTCATGAAAAAACGGCGCAGATCGTCGATGCCCGCCCGGCTGCACGTTTTAATGCCGAAGTTGACGAGCCGCGTCCTGGTCTGAAGCGTGGTCATGTGCCTGGTGCGCTTAACGTACCGTGGACAGAGCTGGTTCGTGACGGCGAACTGAAAACTACCGACGAACTGGATGCTATTTTCTTCAGCCACGGCGTGAGCTTTGACCGCCCCATTATCGCCAGCTGCGGCTCCGGCGTAACGGCTGCCGTGGTGGTACTGGCGCTTGCCACTCTGGATGTTTCGAACGTCTCATTGTATGACGGGGCGTGGAGCGAATGGGGAGCGCGCAACGATTTACCGGTAGAACCGACTGAGGCTAAATAAAATCTGATTTACCCTTCTTTTTCGCCGACAAAAAAACCGCTCAGTTGAGCGGTTTTTTTGTGCCAGTCCGGTTCGCGGCCTTTCTGGCAGGCTGTGTTGCCATAGCAACGCAGGCACATCGTAGTGATTTAATACTCCCTTTTAAGGGAGTAAAAGTCAAGTTAGTTAGCCGAGAAATTATTCACAACGTGAGGTATTATTCTCCGTGGCCCTTCGGGGCGGCTTTCCTTTACTCAGATAATCCGGTTCTGTTTAAAATCGCGCAGGAAGCCGCCCCAGCGGCGTTCGTAGAACGGCGCGATATGCTCGGTGATAAAGTGGCTGACACCCTTCTCGCCTTTCTTCACCTGGCAAATATCAATCGGTTCATCGCCCGGTAATGTGTCGGTCGCGACGCTGCCCGCAGCGTGGATGATCTCTTCAATATCACCGTCAGCTTCAATCCCGATCAACAGGTTTGGCTGAGCTTCCGCACTTTCTTTGATTGAGCAAAGAAACGCGCGTTTTACCGGCTTGATGGTTTTAAACAGCGTGGTCAGCGAGTCAATCATCTGCGCTGGTGGTTCAGCGACTTCAGAGAGGATCAGCGATTCCCCCCCTTCCAGAACCTCCTGGGTGCTTAGCGGACTCCCCTCTTCACCGATCAGCAGACTGATTTCACGCGGCATAAACTCTTTGCCGGTCGGCAGTTTCGCGTTGAGAAACAGCGTTTCGCCAAGCGTCATTTCAAACAACGTACGCACCGGCATAACGACAAATGCTTGCTCATCTTCAACCGCCTGCTGCAAAGCCTCAAGGGAAGTAAAGAACGGGATCACGGTTGTGCCGTCTTCTTTTTCCCAGTGCTGCAGATCGAGAGCGCTGTCTTCAACCACCGCCTCGCCTTCTGCAGCAGTACCCGGCACCCAAACGGTGGATTCAAGTAAAGTACGGAAAAATGCCGGTCGATGCGCAGGCTCTGTCGCCGCTTGTTCCAGCAACGTTTCTAATTCATTTTTTGTTTCGGTCATAAGGATCACAAATTGGATGAATACATGTAGGCCGGATAAGCGTCGCGCCATCCGGCAATACAGTCATGAATTATGCGGTCAGCAGATTCGCGATGGTGCGCACACCCAGACCGGTTGCGCCCGCAGACCACTGCTCAACCGGCGCTTTGCGATAGGTTGCAGAGCAGTCGATGTGCAGCCAGCCTTGCTGGTAGTTTTCCACAAAATGGGACAGGAAGCCCGCCGCCGTGCTCGCACCCGCCGGGTAGGCCGCGCTACCGGTGTTGTTTAGTTCAGCAAAGTTAGATGGCAACTGACTACGGTGGAACTCAGCCAACGGTAGACGCCAGAACGGCTCGTTTTCTTGTGCCGCGCTTGCCAGCAGACGGGCAGCCAGCTTGTCGTCAAAGCTGAACAACGCGTGATAATCGTTACCCAGGGCGGTTTTCGCGGCACCGGTCAGCGTAGCTGCATCAATAATCAGCTCCGGTTTCTGCGCGCTGGCGTCGATCAAACCATCCGCCAGCACCAGGCGTCCTTCCGCATCGGTATTCATCACTTCAACTTTTTTGCCGTTGCGATAGTGAATAATATCGCCCAGTTTAAAGGCGTTGCCGCTGATAAGGTTATCAGCGCAGCACAGGTACAGTTTCACACGCTTGTTCAGACCACGGGTAATGGCAAACGCCAGCGCGCCAGTGACCGTTGCCGCACCGCCCATATCGGACTTCATTGAGTCCATAAATGCGCTTTGCTTGATGCTGTAACCGCCTGAGTCAAAGGTAATTCCCTTACCAACCAGGCAAGCATAAACCGGGGCTTCTTTATCACCGGTAGGATTGTAGTCCAGCGCCAGCAGCACCGGAGGACGCTCAGAACCTCGCCCCACGGTATGCAGCCCCATGTAGTTCTGCTCGCGCAGATCTTCACCTTTGGTGATGCGGTAAGAGACGTTATCGCAGGCCACCCCGCACAGCAGGTCGACCGCGCGCTGCGCCAGTTGTTCCGGACCCAGTTCTTCCGCCGGGGCGTTAATGGTATCGCGCACCCAGTCAATAATCTTCAGACGGTTATCCAGCTCTTTGCTCTGTGCTTCGTCCAGGGTAGCCCACTCAACTTTGCGGGTGCCTTTTGGTCCTTTATAGCCCTGCCAGAAAGCCCAGCTGCGTTCGGTATCCCAGCCTTCACCGTCCAGTTGAACGTGTTTAATACCCAGGCCGTCGATTTTACGCGCGGCGCGCTGGATAAGGCCAAGGTCATCTTTTCCGTTCAGGTGCAGGGTAATGCCTTCATTATTAATGCTGTATGTAGCCTTTTCACCCCAGCGGGCATCGGCAGGTTGCGTGGAAAGCGTAATTTTCATGGCTTCTGTCATTTTATTTATCCTTATTTTCGCGCATACAGGAAAACGGGCCACCCGTGGGCAGCCCGTTAACTTATTCGGCTTCGTCCAGCCAGACCAGCAAAATGGCCTCAAGGATTTTTTCGTTCGATGCCTGTGGATCATCATCGAACTCTTCCAGGTCACAGATCCATTGGTGCAGATCGGTGAAACGAACGGTCTTGGGATCAAGATCGGGGAAGGCGTCGTACAGCGCTTCACCGATTTCACGGCTATCGGTCCACTTCAGTCCCATACTACCCTCTGTTAATGCTCACGTGCATGATTGATTGTGTAACGTGGGATTTCGACCACTAAATCGTCCTCGGTTACCCGCGCCTGGCAGCTTAAACGGCTTTCCGGCTCCAGACCCCAGGCTTTATCCAGCATGTCGTCTTCTTCTTCCGTGCTTTCCGGCAAAGAATCAAAACCTTCACGTACGATGCAGTGACAGGTCGTACAGGCACAGGATTTTTCACAGGCGTGTTCAATTTCGATACCGTTACGCAGGGCAACGTCGAGAATGGTTTCGCCGGTCTCAGCTTCCAGAACTGCGCCATCGGGACAGAGATCCTGATGAGGCAAAATAACAATCTTTGGCATATTAAACCTCGTCCACGGAATGGCCTTTCAGCGCGCTACGGACGGATTTGTCCATGCGGCGAGCGGCGAATTCCTGGGTTTGTTTGTCTACGTTTTTAATGGCTTGTTCTATCGCGTCAACATCGTCACCCTGCGCAACCTCGCTCAAGTGCGCGGCGGCGGTGTCGATAGCCTGACGTTCTGCGGCGCTTAACAGCGCGGCATCAGCGTTCAGCGCACCGGATAAACTTTCCAGTACACGTGCCGCTTCGACTTTCTGTTCTGCCAGCATACGGGCTTTGACGTCCTGCTCGGCAAAACTCATCGAATCCTGAATCATGGAGGCGATTTCGCCGTCAGTCAGACCGTAGGACGGTTTAACCTGGATTGAGGACTCAACGCCTGTGGATTTCTCCATGGCGGTGACGCTCAGCAGCCCATCGGCATCCACCTGGAAGGTCACGCGGATATGCGCGCCGCCTGCTGGCAGCGCCGGAATACCGCGCAGCGCAAAACGCGCCAGTGAACGGCAGTCCTGCACCAGCTCACGCTCGCCTTGCATCACGTGGATGGACATTGCGGTCTGGCCGTCTTTAAAGGTGGTAAAGTCCTGCGCACGCGCCACCGGGATAGTGGTATTACGCGGGATCACTTTCTCCACCAGGCCGCCCATGGTTTCCAGTCCCAGGGACAGCGGGATGACGTCCAGCAGCAGCATTTCGCTGTCCGGTTTATTTCCGACCAGAATATCCGCCTGGATTGCCGCACCGATAGCGACCACTTTGTCCGGGTCAATAGAGGTCAGCGGCGTACGGCCAAAAAACTCACCCACGCGTTCACGTACCAGCGGTACGCGCGTTGAACCACCGACCATCACCACTTCCAACACATCCTGCGGCTCAACACCCGCATCTTTCAGCGCGCGACGACAGGCCAGCAACGTACGCTTAACCAGTGCGGAAATAAGTTCATTGAAGGTTTCACGGGTGATTTCACCCTGCCATCCCGCCACGTTAACCGCCACAGAATCGGCGTCGCTGAGCGCAATTTTCGCCGCAATGGCGGCATCCAACAGTTCACGCTGTACGCGGTTGTCGCTACGATCGGTAACTCCCGCCTGCTCGCGAATGTAATCGGCGAGCAGATGGTCAAAATCATCACCGCCGAGTGCGGAATCACCGCCGGTCGCCAGCACTTCGAACACGCCGCGGCTCAGGCGCAGAATAGAAATATCAAAGGTACCGCCGCCAAGGTCATAGACCGCGATCACGCCTTCCTGACCGGAGTCCAGGCCATAAGCAATCGCCGCAGCGGTCGGCTCATTCAGCAGACGTAATACGTGCAGGCCAGCCAGACGCGCGGCGTCTTTGGTCCCCTGACGCTGCGCATCGTCAAAATATGCCGGAACGGTGATCACGACGCCGTCCAGTTCACCGGACAGCGATTCGGTTGCCCGCGCGGCCAGCGCTTTCAGAATGTCAGCGGATACGCGCACCGGATTAAGTAAACCGGCAGCGGTTTCAATCATCGGCAGGCCGTTTTCACTGGCCTGAAATGTATAAGGCTGATGCGGATAGCGCGCCTGGATATCCGCCAGAGAGCGGCCCATCATGCGTTTTACCGAACTAACGGTATTGGCCGGGTCAAGCGCGGCATTGGCGCGAGCATCGTAACCGACAGAGTAGCCCTGCGGCTGATAGTGAACCACTGACGGCAACAGGTGGCGACCTTCGTGGTCTGCCAGCGTTTCGGCCTGGCCGCTGCGTACGGTCGCAACCAGGGAGTTGGTGGTGCCTAAATCGATGCCTACCGCCAGACGACGCTGATGCGGCGCGGCGCTCAGACCAGGCTCACTAATTTGTAATAAGGCCATTTTCGCTTCCGGAAATTAAAAATCGAGCAGTTTTTCTTCGAGTTGTTCTGCACTGCTTCGCAGTTTATCGAGAAAACGCAGCTTACGCACGGTATCCGCCGCCGCGTCCCACATCTCGTTATCCAGCTGTTCAACCATCAGTTGATGGCGACTTTCAAACATTTTTTTCACGCGCTGGATAAAGCTTTCCAGTCGCGATTCGTCTTTTGCCTGCTCAATCTCGTCAAGCTCTTCCCGCAGCTCCAGTTGCTCCATCAGGAACGCGGTATCACGCACCGTGTGCTGCTCATTGCGAATATCAAAGCCGTGTAAAGACAATAAGTATTCGGCGCGCATCAAGGGATGACGCAGCGTTTGCCAGGCCTGGTTAATGGTGGCGGACTGCGAAACCGCAGCAAGTTGCTCCGCCTGAGAACCGCTGGCGAATTTATCAGGATGATACTGACGTTGGAGATCCTGAAAACGGATCGTCAGAGCCTGGAGATCAATAGGATATTGAGCGGGTAATCCGAAGAGAGTGAAGTAATCCATAACTATCTCAGGGGTAGCCTGTTAGAACAAACCCCACACGTAAAATCATGCGTGTGGGGTTATCGGTGAGCGCGTTATACGTGGAAGCTTTCGCCGCATCCACATTCGTCTTTCACGTTCGGGTTAGTGAACTTAAACCCTTCGTTCAGACCTTCTTTGACGAAGTCTAACTGCGTACCGTCGAGAAATTGCAGGCTCTTACCGTCGACCACAACTTTAACGCCTTTGTCTTCAAACACGGTATCTTCAGCCGCCGGCTCGTCAACAAATTCCAGTACATAGGCCATACCTGAGCAGCCGGAGGTTCTCACGCCCAGACGCAGACCAAACCCTTTACCGCGGTTTGCCAGGAAGGTATTTACACGCGCTGCTGCACTGTCGCTTAAGGTAATCGACATAATAAAACCTCAACTCTTAATTATTTTGCTTCACGTTTGCTTTTGTAATCCGCAATCGCGGCTTTAATCGCGTCTTCAGCCAGGATAGAGCAGTGAATTTTCACCGGTGGCAGTTCAAGCTCGTCGGCGATATCGGTGTTTTTAATCGCCTGTGCTTCGTCCAGAGATTTCCCTTTTACCCATTCGGTAACCAGAGAACTGGAGGCAATAGCGGAACCGCAGCCGTAAGTCTTGAAACGCGCGTCTTCAATGATACCCTCATTGTTGACTTTGATCTGCAACTTCATCACGTCGCCACAGGCTGGTGCACCGACCATGCCGCTACCCACGTTCTCGTCGCTGTTGTCAAAAGAGCCCACGTTACGTGGATTCTCGTAATGATCGATAACTTTTTCGCTGTAAGCCATGTTGAATTCTCCTTATCGGTGCCGAATTAGTGATGTGACCATTCAATACTGTTCAAATCCACGCCCTGTTTGAACATTTCCCACAGTGGAGAAAGGTCGCGCAGACGGCCAATGGAGTTGCGAACCAGATTGATGGCATAGTCAATCTCTTCTTCGGTAGTGAAACGACCTAAAGAGAAACGAATTGAGCTGTGTGCCAGCTCGTCGGTCATACCCAGCGCGCGCAGCACGTAGGATGGCTCCAGGCTTGCTGAAGTACATGCAGAACCGGAGGATACCGCCAGGTCTTTCAGCGCCATAATCAGAGACTCGCCTTCAACAAAGTTGAAGCTGACGTTGAGAATGTTCGGTGCGCCCTGTTCGAGATCGCCGTTCAGGTACACTTCTTCCATGTCCTTCACGCCGTTCCACAGACGGTTACGCAGGCTGCGCAGACGCGCCATCTCGGTTTCCATCTCTTCTTTAGCGATACGGTACGCTTCACCCATGCCCACGATCTGGTGAACAGGCAAAGTACCGGAACGCATGCCGCGCTCGTGACCACCGCCGTGCATCTGCGCTTCAATACGAATACGCGGTTTACGACGCACATACAGCGCGCCAATACCTTTCGGGCCATAGATTTTGTGGCCGGAGAAGGACATCAGGTCAACTTTCAGCTGGCTCAGGTCGATCGGCAGTTTGCCCACGCTCTGAGTGGCGTCAACGTGATAGATGATGCCGCGCGCACGGCACATTTCGCCGATAGTCGCGATATCCTGCACCACGCCGATTTCGTTGTTCACGTGCATGATGGACACGAGGATGGTGTCGTCACGCATTGCCGCTTCAAGTTCTTTAAGATCGATGATGCCGTTACGCTGCGGGGCGAGGTAGGTAACTTCGAACCCTTCGCGCTCCAGCTGACGACAGGTATCCAGCACGGCTTTGTGTTCGGTTTTGCTGGTGATGATGTGCTTGCCTTTTTTCTGATAAAAGTTGGCTGCACCTTTAATCGCCAGGTTATCGGATTCCGTCGCACCGGAAGTAAATACGATTTCACGCGGGTCAGCGCCCACGAGGTCGGCAATCTGGTTACGGGCGATATCTACCGCCTCTTCAGCCTGCCAGCCAAAACGGTGTGAACGAGACGCTGGGTTACCAAAGTTTCCGTCCAGGGTCAGACACTGCATCATTTTCTCGGCAACACGCGGGTCCACCGGCGTGGTTGCGGAGTAATCGAGATAGATCGGTAATTTCATTGCTCTATAAACTCCGTACATCGCTTCAATGCAAGGAACCAGGCAACCGGCTGGATGTACGACCGAGTTAACGGGGCGTCGAACACCCCGGCCTGATTCTGAAATACTTTTATTATGCGCGTAACTTAACGTCGATCGCGTCTTGAGCACGATTAGTGCGTGGAGCGTCATGCGTGTGCTGGCGACCAGACACATCCAGGACTTCCTGGTTATTCACCAGTTCGCCCAACGTAATGTTGTTGAGGAATCCGGTCAGACGATCGCTCAGATCGCGCCACAGCGCATGGGTCAGGCATTTATCGCCGCCCTGACAACCGCCTTTGCCCTGGCAACGGGTCGCATCTACAGACTCGTCGACAGCGCTAATGACTTCACCTACTGCGATGCTCCCGGCATCTTTACCCAGCAGATACCCGCCGCCTGGTCCACGTACGCTTGAAACCAGACCGTTTTTACGCAAACGGGAAAACAGCTGCTCCAGATATGACAGGGAAATTCCCTGACGTTCAGAAATATCAGCCAACGGTACCGGGCCCGTTTCGGAGTTGAGCGCAACGTCCAACATTGCGGTCACGGCATAACGCCCTTTTGATGTCAGTCTCATGTCTTACTTAGCCTCAAACTCGCCCCTGCCCGGGGTTTTTTATTGTAAAATGGGGGTATTGCATAGCAGGGGCAAGTCTGACATTCCCGACTAAATCAGTCAACTATTTACTTGACTAATTTAGTCAGGTATTTAACCTTCAGTGCCGTTTTCACTTGCAGGAGGCGTTTCGCTTACTTGCCTTTATTCTGCTGTTCAATCGACGCCAAAATTCCGCGCAAAATGTTCAGCTCCTGACTCTCAGGACGCGCACGCGTAAACAGACGACGCAGCTTGTTCATCACTTGTCCCGGATGGCCTTCGCGAATAAATCCGGTCGACAGCAGCGTTTGTTCCAGATGACCGTAAAAACGCTCTAAATCATCCACCAGCGGATACTCAGCTTCTTCGTATTCGACGGTCTTATCACCTTCCTGCGTCGCCAGCCAGGCCATGCGGACTTCATAAGAGATAACCTGCACCGCCATCGCCAGGTTGAGCGAACTGTATTCCGGGTTCGCGGCAATGGCGACGTGGTAATGGCATTTTTGCAGTTCTTCATTGGTCAGGCCAACGCGTTCACGGCCAAATACCAGCGCCACCGGCGTATTCGCCGCTTCAGAGACGCTTTTTAAGCCGCATTCGCGCGGGTCCAGCATCGGCCACGGCAACGTACGGGAACGCGCGCTGGTGCCTACTACCAGACTACAACCCGCCAGCGCTTCATCGAGGGTATCGACGATCTGCGCGCTGCCAATCACATCGCTGGCACCTGCCGCCAGGGCGATGGCCTGCGAGTCCGGTTTGACCAGTGGATTAACCAGCCACAGATTGGTTAAACCCATGGTTTTCATTGCGCGGGCCACAGAGCCCATGTTGCCAGTGTGAGAGGTTTCCACCAGCACGATTCGAATGTTTTGCAGCATTGTATTTCTTCGGCTAAAGATTATTCGGGCATATTATCATAAAACGAAGACATATTCCGAACTCGCTGCTATACTCTGCGCCGTTTTCCCGTTCTTTAACATCCAGTGAGAGAGACCGATGCATCCGATGCTGACCATCGCCGTGCGCGCAGCGCGCAAGGCGGGTAATGTAATTGCCAAACACTACGAAACCCCAGACTCTGTAGAAACCAGCCAGAAAGGCAGCAATGATTTCGTGACTAACGTCGATAAAGCCGCCGAAGCGATTATTATCGAAACGATTCGCAAATCTTACCCACAGCACACCATCATCACCGAAGAAAGCGGTGAACATGTTGGTGAAGATTTGGATGTTCAATGGGTTATCGATCCACTGGATGGCACTACCAACTTCGTAAAACGTCTGCCGCACTTCGCGGTATCTATCGCAGTACGCATTAAAGGCCGTACTGAAGTTGCCGTTGTTTACGATCCAATGCGTAATGAACTGTTCACCGCAACCCGCGGCCAAGGCGCTCAGCTTAACGGTTACCGTCTGCGTGGCAGCACGGCTCGCGATCTGGACGGCACCATCATTGCCACCGGCTTCCCGTTCAAAGCGAAACAGCACGCTGCTTCTTACATGAAAATCCTTGGCAACATGTTTACCGAATGCGCTGACTTCCGCCGCACCGGCTCTGCCGCGCTGGATCTGGCCTACGTTGCCGCAGCCCGCGTTGACGGTTATTTCGAAATTGGTCTGCGCCCGTGGGATTTCGCCGCAGGTGAGCTGATTGCTCGTGAAGCCGGCGCACTGGTTTGCGACTTCACCGGCGGCCATAACTACATGGCAACCGGCAACATCGTTGCAGGTAACCCGCGCGTAGTGAAAGCCATGCTGGCTAACATGCGTGATGAACTGAGCGACGCGCTGAAGCGTTAATCTGCTGTGGTGCCGGATGCGACGCTTTCGCGTCTTATCCGGCCTACAATTCCTGCCGCTCACTAATCTAAAACGGTCTTAATCCCCTACCTACCGGCACCGCGCTCATCCACATCACCACCGCCGCCGCAATCAATATCGCCCCACCGGCTAATGCCAGCGTTGTCCAGCCAATCTGTCGCCACAGCACCGGCGCTTTATGCCCGCTAAGTCTTACCGCCAGCGAGCGGAAACTGTGTACCAATAAAGCCAGTGACGTAATCGTCAAAGAAGTTCCCGCCGCCATCGCCAGCGCCGAGGCCATGCCCCAGCTAAAGACGCCAATCACTTTACTGAACAGCAGCACCATGATAGCCCCGGAGCATGGGCGCATCCCCATAGACAGAATAATCATCAACCGGGCGCGCCAGTCATCACCGCTTTGCAACTGTTCCGGCTGCGGTAAATGCTGATGCCCGCAGCCACAGCCGTCGTGATGCACATGGTGCGGTGTGAAAGCGGTAAACGTTGGCCGTTTTAGCAATGAGCGCAGTTTTTTCAGCGCCCGCCAGCACAGCAGCAGGCCCAACACGCCCACCAGCACATAGCTTCCTCTTTCCAGCCAGAAGCTGCTCATATGCAGCTGCCGCGCAGGTAACTGCAAGACGGTGAGCACGATAACGACCAGACCAATCGCGACCAGTCCTTGTAATAAAGACGACGCCAGCGTCAGGCCGATACTTGATTTGAGTTTTGACGGGTGCGTCGCAAGCCAGGTAGTAATCACCACTTTTCCATGTCCCGGCCCCAGTGCATGCAGGACGCCATAGAGAAAACTAAACAGCAGCAGCGATCCCCCTGCCTGGGTCGGACTGGCAGCAACCGCTTTCAGCAATCCGCTCATCTGTTGGTTTACTTCGCGCTGCCAGACGATGCTTTTCATCATCACCTGCGGCCAGGCCTGCCATAGCCACAGTATGCCGCCTGCCGCCAGCAACAAAAATAGCGCCAGCGGCCACAGCGTGAGCCAGCGGCGTCCGGCGGGGCGTGGCTGATAAACTACTGACATTGCAGCGTTACCGTTTGTGCGAACTGTTTACCCAACTCCATATCCTCCGGTGGTGCATCTTCTTTATCCAGCGACTGGGCAAAGCTCAGCGTTTGTTCATTCGGCGTCGGTGTATGGACAGTGAGTCGGCATTGCTGGCTAATGGCCTGCCCCAGCATAGCGTCGCTGTCCTGGTCATAGCTCATATCAACGTAGTAGGTCGGGTCGAAGGTTGAAATGGTATATTTTTGACCACTCAGCGGCTGCGGTTCAGCTAATGGTAGAACGAACGTTAGCACCGCCTGATGTTCCTCACGTTCCATGCCGTATTCCGTCGGCCTGTTTTTAAACTTTACCTTTTGCCCGTCATGCCACACTTCGGTGAAATAATGCTGCCCAAGCACATTCGCCATCACTTCCGCCGCCAGTTTTTTCCAGATCTCCGAGCCAGGTTTGGCATTCCCCGCATCGTAAAGCAGATCAGCCGAGGTGATTTCATCCATCATCCAGCGCATTTTCAGCGCCACGAACTGATTATTCTCGCTCACGATCTCAGTTTTCAAATGGATAAAGCTATGGGGATGAGCGCCTGCGTCAAAAGACAGGACAGCAAGAAACAACGTGACAATGATGCGTTTAACGCGCTGCATGGCTTCTCCACGATAAAAATCCAGGCTGCCAGAAATAATGGTATGTTTGGCGAAAGAGTGCTGAGGATATCATTGAACGAAAAAATGTTGAGCACCCTTTTCCGGTATCGATTCAGTTCTCAATTTCGAGATTTCTTTTTCCAGCAACACCCGTCTAAATCCCTTCTCGCCACCACAATTTACGCAAAATGATAATTAATTGTTAATTTATGGTTTCATTTTAATAATCCATTAACAATAACTTTGCTGTCATGGATATAAAACTCCTTTAATTTAACCAATTTTTAACCATTATTTTTCCATAAATTCACAATGCTGGACATAGATCACATTCATGAAACTCATGATTCATTCCCTCTTCCATTCGTAGTTAACTTCACCCCGTGACATGTCCTGCCCCCTACGAAAGGTACAACTATGAAATTCAAACTCGCATTACTCAGTGCAACCCTGGTTTCTGCATGCATGTTGTCCGGCACGTCCTTTGCGGCGGAAAAATATGAAATTGCTGTGGTTGCCAAAGTCACCGGGATCCCATGGTTTAACCGCATGGAAACCGGCGTGAATGAAGCAGCAAAAAAATTGGATGTGAATGCTTACCAGACCGGGCCTTCCACGCCGGATCCGGCTCAGCAGGTGAAAGTCATTGAGGATCTGATCGCCAAAAATGTTAACGCAATCATCGTGGTGCCGAATGATGCCAAGGTCCTTGAGCCGGTGCTGAAAAAAGCGCGCGACAAAGGCATCGTGGTGCTGACGCACGAATCCCCGGACGAGCAGATTGGCCAGTGGGATATTGAAACCATCGACAGTGAAAAATATGCGCAGGCTAACGTCGATGAATTAGCAAAAAACATGGGCGGCAAAGGCGGGTATGCCATCTATGTCGGTTCGCTGACGGTCCCACTTCATAACGCGTGGGCAGATTATGCAATTAAGTACCAGAAAGAAAAATATCCGGAGATGTTCGAGGTCACTTCACGTCTGCCAGTCGCGGAAAGCATCGATAAATCCTACGCCACCACGCTGGACCTGATGAAAACCTATCCGCAGATGAAGGGCATTATCGGCTTTGGCTCGCTGGGTCCTATCGGTGCGGGTCAGGCGGTACAGAAAAAACGCGCCAAAGATAAAATCGCCGTCGTCGGGATCGCCATGCCAGCACAGGCTGCACCTTACCTGATGCGCGGTGATATTAAGAAAGCGCTGCTGTGGGATCCAAAAGACGCGGGTTATGCGCTGGTAACGGTGGCCGATCAGCTGTTGCAGGGTAAAGAAGTGAACGCCGATCTGAGTATCGATGGTTTAGGGAAAGCCGATATCGACACGGAGAAGAAAGTGATCCGCTTTAACAAGATCCTCGAAGTCACCAAAGACAACGCACAATCACTCGGTTTCTAAGGCTTTAGCCGACACCAGGGAACCTTAACGCCGACCGTCTGGTCGGCGCTATCAACCAAACTAACACTTAGCGTCCATGCGGACGTGCGCAGGGGTATTGTCCATGACAGACACCACCGCATTTATCACTCTTGAGAATATCAGCAAACAATTCCCGGGCGTGCTGGCGCTGGATAACGTGAATCTGACGCTGAGAAAAGGCGAAGTTCACTGTCTGGCGGGTCAAAACGGCTGTGGTAAAAGCACCATTATTAAAGTGATCTCTGGAGTGTATCATCCGGAAAAAGGCGCGCAGATTTTACTCGATGGCAAATTATTCCATCACCTGACGCCGCAGCTTTCTTCCCATTATGGTATTCAGGTTATTTATCAGGACCTGTCGTTATTCCCTAACTTTAGCGTCGCTGAAAATATCGCGGTCAACCGCTATCTGCCCGGTGGCGATATCTGGGTACGCCGTGGCGCGATGAAACAGCAGGCGCTGGCCGCTATGAAACGCATCGGCGTGAGCATCGATCCCGATAAAAAAGTCGAAAAACTGTCGATTGCCGACCGGCAACTGGTCGCCATTTGCCGGGCTATTGCCGCCGATGCGCGTCTGGTGATTATGGATGAACCCACCGCTTCGTTAACCCGCCAGGAGGTCAATGGTCTGCTACGGGTCGTCAACGAACTGAAAGCGGCCGGGATTTGCGTGGTGTTTGTCAGCCACCGTCTGGATGAAGTGATGGAAGTGGCGGACCGCATCAGCGTGATGCGCGACGGCAAACTGGTGGGGACTTACCCGGCCAGCGAACTCGACAGTCACGAACTGGCCTTCCTGATGACCGGACAACGCTTCCACTACAGCCCGTTGCCGGAAAGACCTGCTATTGAGCAAGAGCCGCTGCTCGAGCTGCGCAACCTCAGCCGCCGGGGGAAATACCAGAACATCAATTTATCGCTACATAGCGGCGAGATTGTCTCCATTGTCGGTCTGCTGGGTGCCGGTCGCACCGAGCTTTGCCTCAGTTTGTTCGGCATGACCCAGCCGGAAAGCGGCGAAATGCGCATTAACGGCCAGCCGGTTACTCTGCGCAACAACCATGACGCCATCAAACACGGGATCGGCTATGTCTCTGAAGATCGCCTGACGCAGGGACTGATCATGGAGCAGTCGATCTATGACAACACCATCGTCACGGTGTTTGACCAACTGCATACCCACAGCGGTCTGCTCGATCATCGTAAAGCTCAAAAGCTGGTCGCCGATTTGATCCGTGAGTTGAACATTAAAGTCTCCGATCCGCATCTGCCGGTCAAAACGCTCTCCGGCGGTAATGCCCAACGCATTGCCATTGCCAAATGGGTGGCAACCCATCCGCGCATCTTAATCCTCGACTCCCCTACCGTCGGCGTGGATATCGCCAACAAAGAGGGGATTTACCAGATAGCCCGCGATCTGGCGGAACAGGGAATGGCGGTGCTGATGATTTGCGATGAAATCCCGGAAGCGTATTACAACAGTCATCGTGTGCTGGTGATGCGCCGCGGCAAGCTGGTAGCGGAATTTAATCCTCATCACTGCCGTGAAGAGGAGATTGCTGAAGTGGTCGAGGTAATCAATGAATAGTCTGCGTCTCTCCCGTTTAATCGGGCAACATGAATTCTGGCTGGGCCTGCTGGTCGTGGCGCTCGCCGTCGGGCTGAGCGTCAGTACCGATGAGTTCCTGTCGCTGGGCAATCTCACAGATGTCGCCACCAGCTACGCGATTCTCGGTATTCTCGCCTGCGGGCTGTTTGTGGTGCTGATTTCCGGCGGGATCGACATCTCATTTCCAGCGATGACCGCGATTGCCCAGTATGCGATGGCCAGTTGGGTGATCGCTCACGGCGGCAACTTCGTACTGGCTTTAACCATCGCAATGGCGGTAGGTCTGCTGCTTGGGCTGATTAATGGCTTCCTGGTCTACTGGCTGCGCGTTCCGGCGATCATCATTACCATCGCCACGCTGAACGTCTACTACGGCCTGCTGGTTTATGCCACCAAGGGTACCTGGCTGTACGGCTTCCCGGACTGGTTTATGAACGGTATCAACTGGTTGTCGTTCACCGCGACAGACGGCTACGACTACGGTTTAACCCTGCCCCTGCTGTGCCTGGCTGCGGTGATCATCTTTACCGCCGTACTGATGAACTATACCCGTCTTGGCCGTCAGGTTTACGCCATGGGCGGCAACCGCGACGCGGCCTCGCGCCTGGGGCTGAATCTGCTGAAGCTGCATTTTTACGTCTATGGCTATATGGGCATTCTGGCAGGCGTTGCCGCCGTGGTTCAGGCGCAAATCACCCAGTCTGTTGCCCCCAATTCCCTACTCGGCTTTGAGTTAACGGTGCTGGCGGCGGTCGTGCTCGGCGGCACCAGCATGAGCGGCGGGCGCGGTACGTTAACCGGAACGCTACTGGGTGTTGTGCTGCTGGCGTTCTTGCAAAATGGTCTGACGCTGCTGAGCGTCTCCTCTTACTGGCACACCGTGTTCAGCGGCGCCATTATCCTGGTCAGCATTAGCGCCACGGCCTGGAACGAAAAACGTAAACTGGCAAGGGAGCTTTGAGATGAAAACAATCGCCAGATTTTTACCCGGTGATGCCATCATTCGTCTGCAATGCGTCATTATTGTGGCCGTCGCCCTGGTCTTCTCGGCCCTGCTCGGCAGCCGTTTTTTCAGCGTCGCTAACTTTCAGTCGATAGGCTCACAGCTGCCGATCCTCGGCATGCTGGCTCTGGGTATGGGCATGACCATGCTGACCGGCGGCATTAACCTGTCGATTATTGCCGGGGCGAATGCCTGCTCGCTGGTAATGGCGGCAATTATTGTCGCCCATCCGGATAACCCGCTGTTTCTGGTGCTGGCATTGGTTGCTGGCGCTGCGGTGGCGGTGGCTATCGGCACGCTCAACGGCGCTTTAATTGCCTGGGTCGGCGTCTCGCCTATTCTCGCCACCCTCGGCACGATGACGCTGATCTCCGGGCTGAATATTTTGCTTTCCAACGGGACGGTGATTTCAGGTTTCCCGACCGCCATTCAGTATCTTGGCAACGCCACAATTGGCGGTATTCCGGTGGCGCTGCTGCTCTTTTTCCTCGTGGCAATCCTGCTGTGGGTGCTGCTGGAGCACACCACGCTTGGGCGCAGCCTGTATCTCGTCGGCTCCAATGAGCAGGCTACCCGCTACAGCGGCGTGAATACCGTACGGGTACAAGTTTCGGTGTACGTTATTTCAGCCCTGCTCGGCTGGGTCGCCGCCATTCTGATGATGGCAAAATTCAACTCGGCCAAAGCCGGATACGGTGAATCCTACCTGCTGGTCACCATCCTTGCCTCTGTGCTCGGCGGCATTAACCCGGATGGCGGCTTCGGACGCATTATCGGCCTGGTACTGGCGCTGATTGTGCTGCAAATGCTGGAAAGCGGCCTTAACTTGCTGGGGGTCAGCAGCTATCTGACGATGGCGCTGTGGGGTGCGGTGCTGATCCTCTTTATCGCATTACAGAATCGTAAAGCCTGATTTCAGGAGAAAAAATTATGGCAAGTTACTTTATTGGTGTGGATGTCGGAACCGGAAGCGCCCGCGCTGGCGTGTTTGATCTCAACGGCAGGATGGTCGGTCAGGCCAGTCGGGCCATCGAGATTTACCGTCCGCAGGCCGATTTTGTTGAGCAGTCTTCCGATAACATCTGGCAGGCTGTGTGTAACGCGGTACGCGATGCGATTAACCAGTCGGATATCAATCCTATCCAGGTGAAAGGTCTGGGCTTCGACGCCACCTGTTCACTGGTGGTGCTGGATAAAGAAGGTAATCCACTCACCATCAGCCCTTCCGGGCGCAGTGAACAGAACATTATTGTGTGGATGGACCATCGCGCCATTACTCAGGCCGATCGCATTAACGCCTTGCATCATCGGGTACTGGACTACGTCGGCGGCATTATCTCCCCGGAGATGCAAACGCCAAAACTGTTGTGGCTGAAGCAGCATATGCCCAATACCTGGGCTAACGCCGGTTACTACTTTGACCTGCCTGATTTCCTCACCTGGCGCGCAACGGGCGATGACACACGCTCATTGTGCTCGACGGTGTGTAAATGGACCTATATGGGCCATGAAGATAAATGGGATGCCAGCTATTTCCGCCAGATTGGGCTGGAAGATTTGTTGGAACACGATGCCGCTAAAATTGGCCGCTACGTGAAAACCATGGGCGAACCGCTCGGCCATGGGCTGTCAGCACGCGCCGCCAGCGAAATGGGACTGATCCCCGGCACCGCGGTCAGCGTATCGATTATTGATGCCCACGCCGGTACCCTCGGTACGCTCGGCGCCAGCGGAGTTTCCGGCGAGGTGCCGGATTTCGACCGTCGTATCGCACTGATTGGCGGCACCTCCACCGGACACATGGCGATTTCCAAAGAGCCGCGTTTTATCGGCGGTGTCTGGGGGCCTTACTACTCTGCCGTACTGCCGGAATACTGGCTCAACGAAGGCGGGCAGTCGGCAACGGGGGCGTTAATCGACCACGTAATTCAGTCGCATCCGTGCTACGACACTCTACTGGCGCAGGCTAAGTCGCAGGGACAGACCATTTATGAAGTGCTGAATGCGTTGCTGCGTAAAATGGCCGGTGAGCCGGAAGATATCGCCTTCCTGACCCGCGATATGCATATCCTGCCCTATTTCCACGGCAATCGCTCGCCGCGCGCCAACCCTACGCTTACGGGGACAATCACCGGACTTAAGCTGTCGCGCACGCCGGAAGATATGGCGCGACAGTATCTGGCGACTATCCAGGCCATTGCCCTCGGTACGCGACATATCATTGAAACGATGAATCAAAGTGGCTACACCATCGATACGATTATGGCCAGCGGCGGCGGGACGAAAAACCCGATCTTCGTTCAGGAACACGCCAACGCCACCGGTTGCGCCATGCTGCTGCCGGAAGAGAGTGAAGCCATGCTGTTGGGCGGTGCCATGATGGGAACTATCGCCGCCGGTGTATTTGACACCTTCCCGGAAGCGATGTCGGCGATGAGCCGGATTGGTAAAACGGTCACCCCGCAAACCAACCGTATTAAGCAGTACTACGATCGCAAATATCGGGTATTCCACGAGATGTATCAGGACGATATGAAATACCGCCAGCTGATGCAGGAGGAAGCATGAGTGACTCCTGGTCTCAGGCCACCGGCGTATTCCAGATCTACAGCGATGCCCTTGCGGGTCTGGGACAGCACCTGACTGAACCGCTCTGGGAGTCGCTGATGGCGGAACTGCGCGGTTGTCAGGGAAAAATCGTCGTTACCGGCGTCGGCACCTCCGGCATTGCGGCGCGTAAAGTCGCGCATATGCTCGCCTGCGTGGAGCGCCCGGCGATTTATCTCAATGCCACCGATGCGGCGCACGGTGATCTGGGTTTTTTACGCGCCGACGACCTGGTTATTATGCTGTCACGCGGGGGCAATTCGGATGAACTTACCCGGCTGCTGCCTGGGCTGGCGGCGAGAAATGTGCCGATCCTGAGCGTGACGGAAAACGCTGATTCGGCCATCGCTAAAGCGTCGAGGCTGGTGATTTCCACCGGCGTCCAGCGTGAGGCCGACCCGCTGAACATGCTGGCGACGACCTCAATTCTGCTGGTACTGGCGATCTTTGACGCCGCCTGCGCCTGTTTGATGAGTGAAAGCGGCTACTCAAAGGAGACACTGCTGGCAGTGCATCCCGGCGGCGATGTGGGATTAACGCTGAGCCGTGGGCAGGCGTGATGGAGAACATGTAATTCCGGCTCAGGGTTCCGTTCACCTCAACGCTCTGACTTTCAGCTATATCCTTTTTGCTGTTCAAACATGTTCAAATAAAAATACAGATGGTCAGGCGTGGCTGGTCCGGCTGAAAATTGCCGACGTGTTTCCGTAAGGCCGGGAGAGCCAGCATGGATGCTGGCTCAGGGCGCGCTTTACAGGGACGTTACATCGCGCCCGCCCCGGTAGCCTGGAGGAATAAGCGGAGGGAACCGCGGAGCGGCAATTTTCCCGCCGGGAGCCGGGATTGTTAAGGGTGCGGCGATAGCACCCTTAACACGTTCACTGGCGTTCAGTGTACAGAGAAGCGATGAACATGAGGTGAACGGAACCTTTCTCTGCGATAGCATGTTTATACCTCCCTCCGCCGCATTCCCCCCTCTGGCATTTTTTATATCCCAACTAAAGATAAAACAGTGAAAAAGCGGATTAACGCGCTGCGTTCCACTACCGCTATCTGTTCCGCACGTTAAAAATTCTGTGACGCTCCCCAGCATTCCTGGCGTAAAGCTTTCCATTCCTCAAATCTATGCGCAAACTTTAACTATTCTTATCAAACATACTCACGGGAGATTCTACAGATGATGTCAACGCTCGCCCCGCCATCTGTACTTTCCGCTCCCCAACGCCGTTGCCAGGTACTGCTGACGCTTTTTCTGCCGGGGCAGATAGCTACCGCGCAGACCTTCAGCAGTCTCAATGGCGTCGATGATGCCACCGTTCAGGAGGATATCATTGGCGCGGGGCTTGAAATCCAGCGTTATCATCGGCTCGCCATTATTTCCGCCCAGAATGGCGGCTATGCGATCGAAGGCGCCCCGCTGAACCAGCGTCTGTGCCTGTTGCATTGGCTGCGCCGTGGCCTGCGGATCTGCCCGACCTTTATCGCCCAACATTTCACACCCGCATTGAAAATGGCGCTGAAACAGCAGGGCATAGCGCGCACGTTGTATGATGACACCAATCTGCATGCGCTGATTAACCTCTGCTCCCGACGCTTGCAAAAGCCCTTTGAGTGTCGTGATATCCAGTTCCTGCGGCTGTTTTTACAATACTGCCTGCTGCAACATCACGCGGGGATCACCCCGGAGTTTAATCCACTCCAGCAGCGCTGGGCGCAATCCTGCGCGGAGTACGCTCTGGCTGAGGAGATCGCCCGCCACTGGCAACGTCACGTCATGCAAAGTGCGCCGCCGGGCGAATCGCTGTTTATGGCATTGCTGTTCTCAATGATTCGCATCCCCGACCCCATCCGCGATAACCACCAGCAGGATCGCCGTCTTCGTCTGGCTATCGCGCGGCTGGTGCTGCGTTTTCGCGAGTATGGCAACGTTCGCTTCAGCGATGAACAAGGGCTGAACGACCAGTTGTATATCCACCTTGCCCAGGCGCTGAACCGCAGTGTGTTTGCTATTGGCATTGATAACACGCTACCGGAAGAGTTCAGCCGACTTTATCCCCGGCTGGTACGCACCACCCGCGAGGCGATACACGGATTCGAAGCGGAATACGATGTGCAGTTTTCAGAAGAAGAGATCGGATTGGTGGCGGTGATTTTCGGTGCCTGGCTGATGCAGGAGAAGGATTTGCACGAAAAGCAGATTATCCTGCTGACCGGCAGTAATGAACAACTCGAAGCGCATATAGAACAGCAGCTACGCGAACTGACGCTGCTGCCGCTCAACGTAAAACATATGCCAATGCAGGACTTTCAAAAAGAGGGCGCGCCGCGCGGCGTAACGCTGATCGTCACACCGTACACTACGCCGCTGCCGCTGTTTTCACCGCCGTTGATTCATGCGGATCTGGCGCTGACGTCTCACCAGCAGCAGCAGATCCGCAAAATCCTCGAATCATAACGTCGCAGGCTGCGCCACCACTTTCGGGCGCAGCACGATAGCCGGGAGCGCCACCAGCGCCATCACCCAGAATACGCCGCTGCCCAGGTTCTGGTACAGGTAGCCGGCGAAAACGGTCATGATGGCGATACTGCCGCCCATCGCCACCGCGGAATAGACCGCCTGCAAACGAATCACTTCGCTGCCCTGTCGCGCCGCGATATAGCGCATTGCCGCCAGGTGACAGACGGTGAAGGTACCGCAGTGCAGGATCTGCACCACAATCAGCCACGGCAGCTCGGTGCTCCAGCCCATCAGCCCCCAACGCGCCACGCCGCAAACGGCGGAAAGCAACAGCAGATCGCGGGCGCTAAAGCGGCGGAACAACTTGTGACTCAGCGCGAAGATGATCACTTCCGCCACAACGCCCAATGACCATAAATAGCCCACCGCCGAGGCGGAATAACCGGCGGATTGCCAGTAAATGGCGCTAAAACCATAATAGGCGGCATGTGCGCCCTGCAGCAGACTCACGCAGGCAAGAAAACGCCAGCTTTGCGTTATTAACGCGCGCCAGGCGGGCCATCCCGCACTCTCCTGCTGACGGGTTTCACCTGCTGGCTGCACGCTCGGGCGAATCATCATGCCCAGCAGCATAGAGGCGACGCCAAGCGACAGCAGAATAAGGATCACCCGATAGTCAAACAGGCTCACCAGCTTACCGGTCAGCGCAGAGCCAATCACAAAGGCCACGGATCCCCACAGTCGAACCCGCCCATAATCCATGGTTATCTGTTTTTGCCAGGTGTTAGCCAGCGCGTCGGTCAGCGGCACCAACGGTGAGAAAAACAGGTTAAATCCGACCATCACCACCATCAGCCACGCCACGTTGGTCCCCGCCCAGAAAGCCAGCGCAAACACCAACGTCAACAGAGCCAGAATACGTAAAGCGGTAATCAGACGAGAGGGATCGCTCACGCGCGGCGCAATCAGCAAGCTACCGAGAAAACGGGCAATCAGCCCCGCGCCCAGCAGTAAACCAATGGTTTCCGGCGTCAGCCCCAGTCCTTCGAGCCAGACGCTCCAGAAAGGCAGAAAAATACCGTAGCTAAAGAAATAGGTGAAATAACCGAGCGCCAGCCAGCGCGTGGAATGCAAAGCCATGAATCCCTCCCGTTTGGAGACGGTAGTCTGGCGATAAACTCTGGCTGGCGCAAGAGACCATTAACAGGCAGATAACATGATTTTCGCCCTATTCGATGCAAATTTGCATCGCAAAATGACAGCGTTCTTCCTGCGCTAAAACCTGCAATCCCGGCTGCCCCTGCATGTGGTGGGCATTCACCGGATGCGTCTGCGGCTCCAGGCACAGGAATGGTTCACCCGACATTCTGAACAGCATCAACCACGGAGTTTGCGCTAAAATCGTGACTTTCATCACATCATGCTGAATAACGGCCCGCCCGCTCCAGCCAGAATAACCCACATTCAACCAGGCATCTTCACCGTATTGCGCATGCATGAAATCTGCTGCGGGTGGAATATTACTTTGCCAGTCCAGTGGCAGATGCTGTTCCCCCTCCGGCCAGTAGCCGCTGGCGGTGAACTGGGCCGTACTGTGCGTATCAAAGGCAAAAAACGGATGGAACCCGCAGCCATAGATCATCGGTTGTTCCCCGCAATGGGTGAGCGTCAATGAAGCATGCAGGCTTGACGCTTCCAGTTGGTAGCAAATCTGCGCCGTATAGTCGTAACCACAGGGATGCCAACTGCGCAACTGTAGCAAACAACCGCTTTGCGTAGCAGTGATAACCTGCCAGCGCTGCAGCCAACCGTCACCGTGCAGGAAGAAGTGTGCATCCGCCTCATGGTGCGGTAGCACAACCTCTTCCCCACGTAACATAAAACGATTGCCCGCCACCCTATTTGCCACCGGTAACATCGGGAACAGGCCGCAATCACCGGGCTGCTGACCATGACCTTCGCGTAATATTGCCTGTTGATGTTGTAACGAAACCAGACTCAATAGCGAACCGCCCTGTGGATCTACGCACATCCGTAGATGTGCGTTTTGTAACATCAGCAGAGAGTTCATTAGCGGGCGCTTCGTTGCTGGCTTGATGCGCCAACTTTCGTATGCTGCGCCGCCAGCCGTTCTTCCAGCGCTTCCAGCGTCACGCCTTTGGTTTCCGGCACATTACGCAGAACATAGATAAAGCCCATCGCACAAATCACACCATAGAGCAGGAAACTTCCCGATGCGCCCAGACTCGCATTCAGCAGTGGGAAGGTATAGGTCAGCAGGAAGCAGGCAATCCACAACGCCAGCGTGCCGAGCGACATCGCTAACCCGCGAACACGGTTGGGGAAAATTTCGGACAGCAGCACCCAGGTTACCGGGGCCAGCGTCAGGGCGTAAATGGCAATCGCCGCCAGCACCAGAACCAAAACCGGCCAGCCCAGAATGCCCAACCCGTACGCCCCGGCAATGAGTACGTAGATAACCGTCAGCCCTGATGCACCAAACAGCATCAGTTTACGACGCCCAATTTTGTCCACCAGCGGCAGAGCGGCAAGGGTAAAGACCAGATTGATGATCCCGGTCGCTACGATCGATTTTAACGTGCCGTTGATGTCGAATCCGGCGGAAGCAAATATCTCCTGCGCATAGTTGAAAATAACGTTGATCCCACACCACTGCTGGAACACTGCAAGCACCATGCCAATAATCACTATCGGTTTGATCTGCGGTTGTAACAGTGATGACCACGCGACCTTGTGGTTATCTTTTTGTAGCGTATGTTCAATCTCTTTCAGCGTTTGCCCGGCATATTCTGCCGAACCAATGCGCTGCAGCATGGTGCGCGCACGTTCGGCTTTTCCTGCCTTCACCAACCAGCGCGGCGATTCAGGGACAAAGAACATCAGCACCAGGAATATTACCGCGGGCACTAATTCAGCGCCAAACATCCAGCGCCAGCCCGTCTGACCGTTCCAGCTTTCCACAATCGCCTGCTGCGTAGCGCCTGTGGCGACAGGTTCGGCAATCATCAGGTTGATAAGCTGCGCCGCCAGGACGCCAATCACGATGGTGAGCTGGTTAACGGCAACAAAGCGACCACGCTTTTCCGCCGGGCTGACCTCAGCGATATACAGCGGGCTTAGCGCGGATGCCAGACCAATCCCCACGCCGCCAACGATGCGATAAACAACAAACATGTCAAAATTGCTGGCAACTGCGGTCCCCCAGGCTGAAGCGCTAAAGAGGATCGCCGAGAGAATCAGCGGCATCTTTCGGCCAAATTTATCGGCGCACCAGCCGGAAATCAGCGCACCAAAGATACAACCAACCAGCGCCGAGCTCATCGCCCAGCCAGATTGCGCCGGATCGGTAATCGAGAAATAAGCTTCATAGAAGGGCTTTGCCCCGCCGATTACCACCCAGTCATAGCCAAAAAGTAAACCACCGCAGGCGGCAACCAGGCAGATAGTCCAGACGTAACCAATCTTTAAATGTGTCTGCGCGTTATTCATTATGATTCCTCTTTCAGGGAAACGCAGGGGACAGAAGGTTTCGGGTGAGGTTGCCCCCACCCGTTTCGGGTATTACTGGAACAGCCTTACGTTTATGGCGTGACGCAGCAGTAACGCCTTGTCATGCGCCGGATTGAGTTGCAGAAGCTCATCAAGATCGCGCTGGCAAGCAGAACTATTTCCCAGTCCCAGATGCCCAAGCGCATTGATAAACAGGCAGTGTTGCTGGTGTTTTGCTTGTGCTGAGGTATCCAGTACCACCAGATCGGGCAGCGATACGGCAAAGAAATCGACATCCGGGATGTTGTCGCGATGCGACTCAACCCATTGCAGGAAGCTGTTGAACAGAGCGTCCGCCTCTGCATCATCGCCAAGTTTTCTCTGCGCCATCCCCTGCCAGAAGAGATAGTCCACCGGCTGGTCGTTGTAGTAACGTCCGGCATCCAGTGAGCTACCGCCACGTGTGGCACGGGAGAAGTAACGCTGAGATTCCTCGAAATGCCCCTGCTGCTGGGCGCAATAACCCAGCAAATACCAGATGTCATTATCCGTTTGCCCAGGCAGACGCCCCTCCCCAAGGTTTTGCGGGTAGTGCAGCGCCTGTTGCAGTTGCGTGATGGCGGTTTGCGGGTCGCCCGCCTGAACAGCCTCCAGTGCGCGATGCATCTGATTCAGCAGATATTGCCCGGTGGCTTTGCCTTCTCCCCCCTCCCACGGATGAAATACACGCTCACGTAAGATTACCGCGGCCTCGTCGTAGCGCCCCAATCCATTCCACAGACTAAGCAGTTCCACCGTCAGATCGTCACGATGGAAGACAATATCTTTGCTGGCTTCCAGTCGCTGCAAACGCTGTTCAGCCGGTTGCGCCATCAGCTTTTTGAGATAGTCGAGTTCGAACAGGAAACGGGCATTTTGCGGCTCCAGTGCGACGGCCTGCGACAGATACTGCATCGCCTGCTGTGCATCGTGCTGTTTGTTCCAGGCATAGATACCCAATAAGCGATGCACTGGGGCAAAATCCGGCTCCTGCGCAAGGGTAAATTGCCAGCAGGAGACCGCCTCGTCATAGCAGCGTTTGCTGTACCAGAAACAGCCGAGCAAATAGCGGGCAAAAGCGCTCTGCTCGAGGGTTTGCAGCATCTGTACTTCATCCAGCGTATTGGGAAAACGGACGCGATTTTGCAGACACTTACGCGCTAGTTCGATGAAAGGTTGCGGATTATCGCTCAACGAAGCGCGCCACAGCATCGGTAGCGTTTCCTGGCTGTCGAGCAGTTCCAGCACGCCACGGGCAGCATCTTTTTGCCCCAATGCGATCAACCAGCCAGCCAGTTCACACGCGTTGGTACCGCGCTGCCCGGTAATCGAGATTAGCGCCTGTGCAGTCGCTTCATCCTGGCAAATAGCCCAGCGCGCATAGTGCAGGGTGTAACTCAGCGGATAATCAACCAGCTGTTGGCAAATGTATTCCAGCGCTTGCGCATTGCGATCAAGCTTAGCCAGCGCCAGCGCTTTCAGTCCCATCGCCAGGTTATTACTGCCGTTAAAGCGCAGGCTCTGCTCGACCTTTTCCAACGCGCCGGCATAGTCCTGACGTTTCATCGCCAGGCGCGCTAACGACCAGAAAGCCGCGTCCCGGCAGTTGCCGCTCCAGCTCGCCTTATAATAATTATCCCAGGCGCTGTCATCGTCTCCCAGGCGTTCCTGCGCGGCGGCCAGCAGCATACTCGCCTCGCCATCACGTGGATTCTTATTGAGCTTGTGCGCCCGTTCCAGCGCCTTGCCCGCACAATGGGCTGCTAATGCCCAGTCCGCGCGGTTTAGCGCCAGCGTCCCCAGCGCCACATTATTGCGATAATCCAGCGGGTCAACGTCCAGCGCGCGGCGGTAATAGTCTTCGGCATAGCGGCTGGCGTGGTTGTACTGCTCCAGATGCTGACCAATAAAATAGAGTTCATCGGTATTAGCAAGCGCTTCTGGCTGAGCTGGCGCGCTGGCCGCCGAGGGCAGTGGTAACTCTTGCGCCAGGTGCTCTTCGTACTGCAAAAGCGTGGAGCCATCGGCGCGAGTGACGGTCATCGTTACCCGGGCGTGGCCATTGTCAGATACATCGGCTAACCAGCTCTGCCCCGGCTCAAGGGAGAGTGTATTCTCAAAGAACGGCTGCCCGTGTGCCGCAAGCGTAACCTGAACATCGCGTAGCGGCGCTATCGCATAAACGCCCACTGAAAGTTGGCTTCCCTCACGCACCAGCCGAAGCGCCAGTTGCGTGCTGGCGTTTTGCACCATGCCAAGTTCGCTGTAGGGCAGGAAGTTTTGCACGAAAACTTTCTCTTCGTACGGCGCAAGCCAGGTAAAATCCGGTTGGTTATCGGTAAAGACGCCGGTCATCAGTTCGATATACGGACCGTTGTCATCGGTGAGATTACGATCCCAGGCAACGCCAAAGTCGCCGTATCCCCAGGTCCACTGTTTTTTCCCCGGCGAAACATGGTGGTCCGCGACGTGCAGTAATCCACCGCGTTCGCCGTGGTGCCAGGCACCGACAAAGTCATAATCCGATTTTTCCGCCATATAAGAGGTCGGAACGGGTACGTTTTTGTAGCGAGAGATATCCACACCCGCCGAGTAATCCACTTTGTAGTAGGTGCCAGTAGCGATAGGAAACGCTGAAACATCGCGCTTGCCGTGGTCGAATACCGCGGTTACATCCGGCGGAAACACGCTCTGATGATCGTCGCCGCCTTTCACCGCCGGATTCGCCCACCACAGGAAGTGGCGCGGCGTGGCGTTACCGTTAAACACCTTCCCGGTTATTTCGATCAGCGCGCGATCTGGATACAGTGTGAATCCGGTCATCACCTGTAAACCACGCATGGGTTCAACTTCCCCCATCCACACGGTGTATTCGCCCTGCTCGCCCTGCTGTTGCGTAAAATCAACCGGCATAAAGGTGGTTGGACGATGATGCTGCGGCCAGTTGAACTCAATGCCGCCAGAGATCCATGGCCCAAGCAGGCCAACCAACGCAGGTTTCACTACTTCGTTGTAGTAGACGAAATCACGCTGCTGCACTTTGTCATACGCACGATGGATGCGTCCGCCTAATTCCGGCAGCAGCATGATGCGAATGAAGTCATTCTCCATCCACACCGCCTGATAGTCGCGCATTTCACGCTTGCCGGTCAGGGTATCAATCACGCCGTAGGGATAAACCGCACCAGAGGATCCCTGATACACCCTTTTCTCCAGAAACATCGGGTTAGCGTCTTCTTCACCCACCGTCCACGTTGGGAGGGTGATCGTTTCCTGCCAGACTTTAACTGAACCGTACATGCCGCTCTCCACTCAATAAACAAAAGTAAAAATTTAACCTGAGGCTATTCTGCAGCAGTTAAGTGGCGTTAAAATGCACAATGCTCACGCAATATAGTAAAGGAAGTTAAGTGTATGCAGCGTTTGGGATTCAATAACGCCAGGGTGCGTCAGGCAAATAAACAGATCTTTTTGTCGCATCTATGGCGGGAAAAACAGCTTAGCAAGTCGCAGTTGGCGCAGCTCACCAGTCTGTCAATCCCGGCGGTCAGCAATATTCTTGAAGAGCTGATGGATGAAGGGAGAATCAGCCATTCGCGAGAGACGTTAAGCCAGCGCGGTTTGAGTAGCGGCAGTTATCATTTGCCAGAAACAGGCGCCTGGACGCTCTGCATCAACGTCACTCCCACCAGCATCACCAGCCAACTGGCGGACGCGCGTCTGGTGGCCGTCGGCGACTGGCGCCATGAGGTCATTAAACCTGATACGCCAAAAGCGCTACTGGCGGCATTGGCGACACACTGGCGGGAATACCATCGGCAATTTCCAGAGGTTACGATTAATCTGGCGCTAGGCGTGCACGGCCAGGTTGATCCGATTACCGGCGCATCAAAAACCATGCCTCAGGCTCCGTGGAAAACACCGGTGGAAATAAAATACCTGCTTGAGGAGATGCTTGGTGTGCAGGTCCGGCTGGACAATGACTGCGTGATGCTGGCGCTGGCGGAAAAGTGGCAAAATCCGGCGGCTAAAGGTGATTTTTGTGTGATTAACGTTGATTACGGCATTGGCTCATCGTTTGTGATTAACGATAACATCTGGCGGGGCAGTTTGTATGGCAGCGGTCAGATTGGCCATACAATAATTCATCCGGACGGCGTTGCCTGTGACTGCGGTCGTTATGGGTGTCTGGAAACGGTAGCGTCATTAAGCGCACTGAAAAAGCAGGCTCGCGTGTGGATGAAATCGCAACCGGCTTCCCTGTATGATCCGGAAACGTTGACCACCGACCAGCTTATTGATGCCTGGAGGCACGGAGACGTCCGCATTCAGGCGTGGGCTGAACATGCCGCCAGCGCTATTGGCCTGAGTCTTTATAACTTTTTGAATATACTGAATATTAACCAAATATGGTTATATGGGCGGAGCTGCGCATTTGGCGAGAGCTGGCTCAATACGCTGGTACAACAAACCGGATTCAATCCGTTCGATCACGGCGATAACCCGCGAGCCAGGGCTACGCAGATCGGTTTCGGTAAACTGACTCGCGCTCAGCAACTCATGGGAATTGGCTATCTGTATGTAGAATCACAACTTAGCGAGCTGTAGTCGTTAATCCACAACGCTCACGGCTAAACGTTCATGCACCGTGGCGATAAAGTCGGTCAGTGCCGGTTTCAGTGCCCCCTTTTTCCACGCCATCAGCAACGCGATGGTTGGAACATCACCAATAATGGGGCGAAAAACCACCTGTCCGGTATTAAAATTATTCATATAACCGGGTATCAAAGTCACCCCCAACCCCATGCCAACCAGGTTCATGGTCACCAGAATATTGGTCGCCACCTGCACGATATTGGGCTGGCTTTTTTGCTGCTGAAACCAGTTTTTTACAATCATTGCTAACGCGCCGGAATAAGCGGGATCGGTGCCGACAAAATTGACGCCGTGCAGTTGCTGTGCCGATATCGCTTTCTCATTAGCCAGCGGATGATTCACCGGTAACACTACCACCAGCGGCTCATGAATCAGCTCCAGATAATCCAGCTCTGGGCTGTAAACCGGATGACGCATTAAGCCAACGTCCAGCTCTCCGCGCAGGATCTTCTCCTCCTGCTCGGTGGTGATCAAACTGACCAGTTCAATATGCGTATCCGGTTGTTTTAAACGAAACAAAGGCAGCACCTTGGGCAACAGATTTACCTCTGCGGAAGGGACAAAGCCGATAGCGAAATGGTTATCTTCCAGCCCCGTTTTACGGGCGCGAACTTTGGCATTTTCCGCCTGTTCGAGGATCACCAACGCATCCTGTAAAAAACATTCACCTGCTGCCGTTAACGCAACTTTGCGCTTGTCCCGCACCAGCAAGGGAACCCCCACGCAGGCCTCCAGATCGCGGATCTGACTGCTTAACGAGGGCTGAGAGGTATGCAGTTTTTCTGCCGCCCGGGTGAAATTCAGCGCCTGCGCCACCGCTACAAAATAGCGTAAGTGCCTCAGTTCCATGCCCTTCTCCTTGTTATCGAAAAAATGTCTCAACTGGTAGAAATTTACTATTTCACAGATTGATAACTAACCAGCAACATCCTTAGGGTACAAAAAAAGAAGGTCAATACATCTTAGCTTTCAGGATTAAAAAATATGACCATACCCTCAAATTTAGACATCTACCGACTGATCGACACGCAAAACGGTCGCGTAACCCCACGTATTTATACCGACCCTGACATTTACCAACTGGAGCTGGAACGCATCTTTGGACGCTGCTGGCTGTTTCTTGCCCACGAAAGCCAAATCCCCAAACCGGGCGATTTCTTTAACACCTATATGGGCGAAGACGCCGTGGTGGTGGTGCGCCAGAAGGACGGCAGCATCAAAGCGTTTCTCAACCAGTGTCGCCACCGCGCGATGCGCGTGAGTTACGCCGACTGCGGTAACACCCGCGCCTTCACCTGCCCGTATCATGGCTGGTCGTACGGCATTAACGGCGAGCTAATCGACGTGCCGCTGGAGCCGCGCGCCTACCCGCAAGGGCTGTGCAAATCCCACTGGGGCCTGAACGAAGTACCGAGCGTCGAGAGCTACAAAGGGCTTATTTTCGGTAACTGGGATACCACCGCACCGAATCTGCGCGATTATCTCGGCGACATCGCCTGGTATCTCGACGGCGTGCTGGATCGCCGTGAAGGCGGCACTGAAATCGTCGGTGGCGTGCAGAAGTGGACCATTGACTGTAACTGGAAATTCCCCGCTGAACAGTTCGCCAGCGACCAGTATCACGCGCTGTTCAGCCACGCTTCCGCCGTGCAGGTACTGGGCGCGAAGGATGACGGCAGCGACAAACGCCTCGGAGACGGTCAAACCGCTCGCCCGGTCTGGGAAACCGCCAAAGACGCGCTGCAGTTCGGCCAGGACGGGCACGGCAGCGGCTTCTTCTTTACCGAGAAACCAGACGCCAACGTCTGGGTCGACGGTGAAGTCTCCAGCTACTATCGCGACACCTATCAAGAGGCCGAGCAGCGTCTGGGCAAGGTACGCGCGCTGCGTCTCGCCGGTCACAATAACATTTTCCCCACGCTCTCCTGGCTGAACGGCACCGCCACGCTGCGCGTCTGGCATCCGCGCGGACCGGACAAAGTCGAAGTATGGGCGTTCTGCATCGCCGATAAAGCCGCCTCTGATGATGTCAAAGCCGCTTTTGAAAACAGCGCCACCCGCGCCTTCGGCCCGGCGGGGTTCCTTGAGCAGGACGACTCGGAAAACTGGTGTGAGATTCAAAAACTGCTGAAAGGCCACCGGGCGCGCAACACCAAACTGTGCCTGGAGATGGGTCTCGGCCAGGAAAAACGCCGTGAAGACGGCATTCCGGGGATCACAAACTATATCTTCTCGGAAACCGCCGCCCGCGGCATGTATCAGCGTTGGGCCGATTTATTAAGCAGCGAAAGCTGGCAGGAAGTGCAGGAAAAAACCGCCGCATACCAGCAGGAGGTGATGAAATGAGCGCGTTAGTCTCCCCTGAGCTGCATCACCGCATCAGCCAGTTCCTGTATGAAGAAGCGCGTCTGCTGGACGACTGGCAGTTTCGCGACTGGCTGGCGCAACTGGATGAAGGCATTCGCTACACCATGCGGACCACGGTGAATGCCCAGACGCGCGACCGCCGTAAAGGCGTACAGCCGCCGACCACCTGGATTTTCAACGACAACAAAGACCAGCTTGAACGCCGTATCGCGCGGCTGGAAACCGGCATGGCGTGGGCCGAAGAGCCGCCTTCTCGCACCCGCCACATGATCAGCAACCTGCAGGTGAGCGAAACCGACCAGCCGGACGTATTCGCCGTGCGCCTGAACTATCTGCTGTACCGCGCACAAAAAGAGCGTGACGAGACGTTCTACGTCGGCACGCGCATGGATAAAGTCCGTCGTCTGCCGGGCGACGAATGGCGCTTACTGGAGCGTGAGATCGTGCTCGATCAGGCGGTGATCAGCTCCCACAACCTGAGTGTACTGTTCTGATGAGCCGCATATTTGCCTGCTCCGCCACGGAGCTGCCGGAAGGTGAAGCCCTCCGGCTGGAAACCTCTCCCGTTATCGCGCTGTTTAACGTTGGCGGTGAGTTTTATGCCATTAACGATCGCTGTAGTCACGGTAACGCCTCGATGTCAGAGGGCTATCTGGAAGACGACGCCACGGTGGAGTGCCCGCTGCACGCCGCCAGCTTCTGCCTGAAAACCGGCAAAGCGCTGTGCCTGCCCGCCACCGATCCGCTCACCACCTATGCGGTGCATGTGGAAGGCGGCGAGGTGTTTATTGATTTACCTGAGGAGTCCTGATGAGCGATTTACGCGATAACGTTGTGTTTATTACCGGCGGTGGCTCCGGGCTGGGGCTGGCACTGGTAGAACGCTTTATTGAAGAAGGTGCGAAAGTCGCCACACTCGAGCTGTCCGCGGCGAAGGTTGCCAGCCTGCGCCAGCGCTTTGGCGATCATGTGCTGGCGGTAGAAGGCAACGTTACCTGCTACGCCGACTACCAGCGCGCGGTGGATAGTATCCTCATCACCTTCGGCACGCTGGATTGTTTTATCGGCAACGCGGGTATCTGGGATCACAATGCTTCGCTGGTCAATACGTCCGCCGAGGCGCTGGAGAGCGGCTTCCACGAGCTGTTTAACGTTAACGTGCTGGGTTACCTGCTGGGTGCAAAAGCCTGCGCCCAGGCGTTAATCGCCAGCGAAGGCAGCATCATCTTTACCCTGTCTAACGCCGCGTGGTATCCCGGCGGCGGCGGGGCGGCCACCGGGTTGATTCGCCAGTTGGCCTACGAACTCGCCCCCAAAGTGCGGGTGAACGGCGTCGGCCCGTGCGGCATGGCCACCGATCTGCGTGGCCCGCAGGCGCTCGGTCAGAACGATACCTCAATAATGCAGTCGCTGACGCCGGAGAAAATTGCCGCCATTCTGCCGCTGCAGTTCTTCCCGGAACCGGCTGACTTCACCGGACCGTACGTGATGCTGGCTTCACGCCGCAACAACCGTACGCTAAGCGGCGTGATGATCAACGCCGATGCCGGGCTGGGGATCCGTGGGATCCGCCACGTGGCCGCCGGTCTGGATCTGTAAGGAGCGAGTATGAGCGAACAGATTATTGCCATTATCGAGCGGGCCGCTGCATCTTTTCTCCAATGAAATGCATTTACCTTACGAGCGCCCACCGCTCTCGAAGGCCATGCTGCTGGACGATAACCCACAGCTTCAGCCAGTTCTGCCCGCCAACTGGTGGCAGGAACACAACGTGCAGTTGCATATGGGCGTCACGCTACGCGAGATTGATCGCGCCTCGCGTACGTTAACGCTCGCCGACGGGCAAACCTACCGCTGGACGCAGCTGCTGCTGGCGACCGGGGCCGCCGCCAGGCCGCTGCCGCTGCTGGATGCGCTGGGCGATCGCTGTTTTACCCTTCGTCATGCGGGCGATGCCGAGCGCCTACGCACCGTTCTACAACCAGGGAAATCAGTGGTCATCGTCGGCGCGGGCACCATTGGCCTGGAGCTGGCGGCCAGCGCTACCCAGCGCGGTTGCCGGGTGACGGTAGTCGAACTGGCGGATACGGTGATGGGCCGCAATGCGCCTGCGCCAGTGCGCGACTATCTGTTATCCCGCCATCAGCAGGCCGGGGTGAGAGTGCTGCTCAATAGCGCCATTGAGCACGCCGAAGCGGGCGAGTTCCTCTCGCTTACCCTGCAAAATGGCGAAACGCTACAGGCTGATGCCGTGGTTTACGGCATCGGCATCGTGGCGAACGATATGCTGGCCCGCGACGCGGGGCTGGAAACGGCCAATGGTATTATTGTCGATAGCGCCTGCGCCACCTCCGACCCGGTCATTTTCGCCGCCGGTGATGTGGCGCTCACTCGCCAGCCGGACGGCTCGTTAAGGCGCATCGAAAGCTGGGAAAATGCCAACTGCCAGGCGCAAGTTGCTGCCGCCGCGATGCTCGGTTTGCCCTTGCCCACTGCCACGCCAGGCTGGTTCTGGACCGATCAATACAGTGATAACCTGCAATTTGTTGGTGAAATGCAGGGAGAAAGCTGGCTCGTACGTGGCGATCCTGATGCGCAGAAAGCAATATGGTTTAGTCTGCAGAATGATGTCATTGTCGGCGCAGTGACGTTGAACCAGGGCCGGGAAATGCGCTTATTGCGGAAATGGATTCAGGCAAAGAAAAAGCCGCCAGTGGCGGCTTTAGTCGATGAAACAATCTTGCTTAAGTCAATATAACTGGCGGATGTCTCTTCGTTTATCCGGCCTACACGTGAGTTACCTGTAGGCCGGATAAGGTCCGGCAATCAATGTTATTTACGCGTAAACCGGGAAGCGTGCGCAGATATCCAGCACTTTGCCTTTGATGCGCTCAATTACCGCTTCATCATTGATATTGTCCAGAACATCACACATCCAGCCAGCCAGCTCTTTCACTTCCGCTTCTTTAAAGCCACGGCGAGTGACAGCCGGGGAACCGATACGGATACCGGAAGTCACAAACGGGCTCTTCGGATCGTTCGGTACGCTGTTTTTGTTGACGGTGATGTTAGCACGGCCCAGTGCGGCGTCAGCTTCTTTACCGGTCAGGTTTTTATCAACCAGATCCAGCAGGAACAGGTGGTTTTCAGTCCCACCAGAAACCACTTTGTAGCCACGGTTCAGGAACACTTCCACCATCGCTTTGGCGTTTTTCGCAACCTGCTGCTGGTAGACTTTGAACTCTGGCTCCATCGCTTCTTTCAGCGCCACAGCTTTCGCTGCGATCACGTGCATCAGCGGGCCGCCCTGCGCGCTTGGGAACACAGCGGAGTTCAGTTTTTTGTACAGCTCTTCGTCACCGCCTTTCGCCAGGATCAGGCCACCGCGCGGACCCGCCAGGGTTTTGTGCGTGGTGGTGGTGACAACATGAGCGTGTGGAACCGGGTTCGGGTAAACGCCAGCGGCAATCAGACCGGCAACGTGCGCCATGTCGACGAACAGGTATGCGCCGATGCTATCAGCGATTTCACGCATTTTTGCCCAGTCAACCACGCCGGAGTAGGCAGAGAAGCCACCGATGATCATTTTCGGCTTGTGCTCTTTGGCCTGCTTAGCCATGTCTTCGTAGTCAATTTTACCGGACTCATCAATGCCGTAAGGAATGATGTTGTACAGTTTGCCGGAAAAGTTAACCGGGGAGCCGTGAGTCAGGTGGCCGCCCTGCGCCAGGTTCATACCCAGCACGGTATCGCCCGGCTGCAGCAGCGCGGTGTAGACAGCGAAGTTAGCCTGAGAGCCAGAGTGCGGCTGGACGTTAGCGTAGTCAGCGCCAAACAGCTCTTTCGCGCGATCGATAGCCAGTTGCTCAACGATATCAACGTATTCGCAACCGCCGTAGTAGCGCTTGCCCGGATAACCTTCAGCGTATTTGTTGGTCAGCTGAGAACCCTGCGCCTGCATTACACGCGGGCTGGTATAGTTTTCGGAGGCGATCAGTTCGATGTGCTCTTCCTGACGTACTTTTTCCTGCTCCATAGCCTGCCACAGTTCGGCATCATAATCGGCAATGTTCATTTCACGCTTTAACATCCGCATCTCCTGACTCAGCTAACAATAGAATTTCGGCCTAAAAAGGCAGTCCCGTTGGACGACGGCCAACAGTATAACCGAATCATTCTTCGATAACAGGTCTTGACAAAGGATTTTACGCAAACGATTACCTTCACGGCACACAAGGCTTTGGAGAACAAAGGTCTGCCGAATTTCAACGGATTTCTTTTCAGGTTTGTGATGCAGATTTTTCACGATGTAACCTTTACAACGCAAAGTTACAAAGAACCATTTACAATGCAGGGGTATTTTTTATAAGATGCATTTGACATACATCATTAAAGTTTCAGATAAAGGAAGACCGTATGCTTGACGCACAAACCATCGCTACAGTGAAAGCCACCATTCCCCTGCTGGTTGAAACAGGCCCGAAGCTGACCGCCCATTTCTACGATCGCATGTTTACGCATAACCCAGAGCTGAAAGAAATTTTCAACATGAGTAACCAGCGCAATGGCGACCAACGTGAAGCGCTGTTTAACGCCATTGCCGCGTATGCCAGCAACATCGACAACCTGGCAGCACTGTTGCCAGCCGTTGAGAAAATCGCGCAGAAACATACCAGCTTCCAGATTAAACCAGAGCAGTACAACATCGTAGGAAGTCACCTGCTGGCCACGCTGGACGAAATGTTCAGCCCGGGCCAGGAAGTGCTGGATGCGTGGGGCAAAGCATACGGCGTGCTGGCGGGCGTGTTTATTAACCGTGAAGCGCAAATCTACAGCGAAAATGCCAACAAAAATGGCGGTTGGGAAGGCACGCGTCCTTTCCGTATCGTGGCGAAAACGCCGCAAAGCCGCGCGATTACCAGCTTTGAGTTTGAACCCGTCGACGGCGGCGCAGTGGCTGAATACCATCCGGGTCAATACCTGGGCGTCTGGCTGAAACCAGAAGGTTTCCCGCATCAGGAAATTCGTCAGTACTCACTGACCCGTAAGCCAGATGGCAAAGGCTACCGTATTGCCGTGAAGCGCGAGGATGGTGGTCAGGTTTCAACCTGGCTGCATAACCACGCCAATGTCGGCGATGTGGTTCACCTGGCCGCGCCTGCAGGCGATTTCTTTATGGACGTCGCGACCGATACGCCGGTGTCGCTGATTTCCGCAGGCGTGGGCCAAACGCCGATGCTGGCGATGCTGGATACGCTGGCGAAAGCCAATCATATGGCGCAGGTTAACTGGTTCCACGCGGCGGAAAATGGCGATGTACATGCTTTCGCCGATGAAGTAAAAGAACTCGGCAAAACGCTGCCACGCTTTAGCGCGCATACCTGGTATCGTGAGCCAACCGAAGCCGATCGCGCGAAAGGTGCATTTGATAATATTGGTCTGATGGATCTGAACAAACTGGAAGGGGCAATCAGCGATCCGGCGATGCAGTTTTATCTGTGCGGCCCGGTCGGCTTTATGCAGTTCGCCGCGAAGCAACTGGTCGGTCTGGGCGTGAAAAACGAGAACATTCATTACGAATGCTTTGGCCCGCATAAAGTATTGTAATTACGTCATGCCGCATGGCGCTGCGCTTATCCGGCCTACGGGATGTTGTAGGTCGGATAAGGTGACACCGCCCATCCGGCAAGCATGACGCGGCTTAGATTGCCGCGTCGTCTTCTTCACCGGTACGAATACGAATAACGCGCGCCACGTCGAAAACAAAAATCTTACCGTCACCGATTTTACCGGTCTGCGCGGTACGAATAATGGTGTCAACGCAGGTATCGACGATGTCGTCGGGAACCACAATTTCAATTTTTACCTTCGGCAGAAAATCCACCATGTATTCCGCACCACGGTACAACTCGGTATGGCCTTTCTGGCGGCCAAACCCTTTCACTTCTGTCACTGTCATACCGGTAATGCCGACTTCAGCCAGCGCTTCACGGACGTCGTCCAGCTTGAAAGGTTTAATAATCGCATCAATCTTTTTCATGCTATTCCTTGAAAAGGTCGCCTGTCTTTTGATCGAATAAAACTAACATAATCCGCAGATTTATTCTTTGAAATCGTTTGCATCCAGCTCATGGCGAGAGAGCAACTTGTAGAATTCGGTGCGGTTGCGCCCCGCCATTCGCGCCGCGTGGGTCACATTGCCTTTTGTGATTTGCAGCAGCTTGCGCAGGTAGTTGAGTTCAAACTGATTGCGCGCTTCAACAAACGTCGGCAGCGCGGTGTTCTCCCCTTCCAGGGCCTGCTCCACCAGCGCATCGCTGATCACCGGCGAAGAGGTCAAGGCCACGCACTGCTCGATCACGTTGACCAACTGACGCACGTTGCCCGGCCAACTGGCGGTCATCAAGCGCTTCATGGCGTCGGTAGAAAAGGCGCGCACAAACGGCTTATGCCGTTCTGCAGACTGACGCAGCAGATGGTTTGCCAGCAACGGAATATCTTCCGTACGCTCGGCCAGCGCCGGGATCTTCAGGCTTACCACGTTGAGGCGATAATACAAATCTTCGCGAAACTCGCCCCGCGCCATCGCTTTCGGCAGGTCGCGGTGGGTAGCGGATATAATGCGCACATCAATGTCGATATCGCGGTTACTGCCCAGCGGCCTGACCTTGCGCTCCTGTAAAACGCGCAGCAATTTGACCTGTAACGGCGCGGGCATATCGCCAATCTCATCAAGAAACAGCGTCCCGCCTTCCGCCGCCTGAAACAGGCCCTCACGATTGCTTACCGCCCCGGTAAAGGCACCGCGCGCATGCCCAAACAGTTCGGACTCCAGCAGTTGTTCCGGTAACGCGCCACAGTTAATGGCAATAAAAGGCTTGTGACTACGCGGGCTGGCATTATGAATCGCCTGGGCAAACACCTCTTTCCCGGTTCCGCTCTGACCGTTAATCAATACGCTAACATCTGATTGCGCGACCATCCGCGCCTGTTCTAACAAACGCAGCATCAGCGGACTGCGGGTGACGATGGACTCACGCCAACTGTCATCAGTGGCTGGCGCAGACTGTTCCAATGCACCATCAATCGCGTGGTATAACGCGTCTTTATCCACCGGCTTGGTGAGAAAACTGAACACCCCTTGCTGCGTCGCGGCAACGGCGTCAGGGATGGAACCGTGAGCAGTGAGGATAATAACCGGCATTCCAGGCTGCACTTTCTGGATTTCAGTAAACAGCTGCATGCCGTCCATTTCATCCATGCGCAGGTCACTGATAACCAGATCCACTTTTTCGCGGTTCAGCACCCGTAACCCTTCCTGCCCACTTTCGGCGGTTACTACGCTGTAGCCTTCGCTGGTCAGTCGCATACCGAGCAATTTCAACAGGCCCGGATCGTCATCCACCAGCAGCAGATGTGCGGGCTTACGGCTTATCATGGTGTGACCTCATCGGCAGATGGCGCAGTGCCATCCTCGTTATCAGGCGTGGTGAGTTTATCATTTCCGTGCGGCGCATCAGGATTGTAGCTGCCGGCAGGTTTGCGCGTGGAAAGCTGACGTTCAATATCGGTCAGATTCTCCAGCTTACGGGTTGTGAGATCGAGCTGGGACTGCAAATGCTGCTGCTGTTGACGCAGAGTATCCAGATCGCTGTCCGATGTTTGCTGGAGTTTGCTGTAGCGCATACGCTCTTCGGCAAGCTGCAACTGCAACGTCTGGCTGCTGCGCCAGACCTGATACAGCGGGCGAACCTGTGGCGGAATTTGCGGGCTTAATGCGTCGAGGCGCGTAACAGCCTCCCGTCTTTCAGGTGGCGTAATATTGGCGTTATCGAGCAGGATCCCGCGCCTGAAAGCCCCCTGCCAGGTATCTGGCACCATCATACTGGCTTCACTGCGCGCCTGTACCGGCATCAGGCGATTGGCGCAATCCATCGCCCGCAGCCAGTATAGCGGATTGGTGTCTGTGGGCTGACCAGACAGCGACCAGATATCGCTACAGTCGGTTGCAAGATAGTCCGCCAGTTGGTAAGGCGGAATTTTCTCCTGCGAGGGGTCGCCGATAATATGATTCACCGCGTTCGGCACGCACCCGGCCAGCGCCAGACACGGCAGGCTTGCGAGGATGATGCGGCGGAAAAAATGTCGTTTAAGCATTCGGACAACAACGTGTGGCATACTCACCAGACTTAGGTTTATTTTAGTGATTTTTTGCAGCAGATAGCGGCAATTCTATGCGAAAGCAAACGCTTTGCGCATAGTCATCAACCAGATACAGTTTGCCTCGCATACGGCGGATGCAATCTCTGGCAATGCTCAGCCCCAACCCGCTTCCTTTTACCGCCCCTTTTCGCTGATGGCTACCCTGGAAAAAAGGCTCGAAGATCATGGTCTGTTCTGCTTCTGGAATCGGTGTACCGGTATTCGTTATATCGATGTATACCGTTGAGCCATGCAAACTGCTGCGGATCCAAATGTTACCGGATTCAGCGCCATAGTGCACCGCATTGGAATAAAGATTGTCCAGCACGCTCATCAACAGCATCGGTTCTGCCAGGCAGGTGTTCGCCTCAAGCGTTACCTCAGTATGTATCATTTTGCCGCGAGCAGGCAGACTATGTGCAGAAACAACGCTTTCAACCAGCGGCGCGATTTCCACACTCTCAAGCTCAACCTCGTCATCTGCCAGCTTGCGGTTGTAATCAAGAAGCTGCTCAATCAGCTTTTGCAGGTTACGGCTGCTGTCATCCAGAATACCGACCACCTCTTTTTGCTCCGGCGTTAGCGGTCCCACAACCTGATCGGCCAGCAACTCCGTCCCTTCGCGCATACTCGCCAGCGGCGTTTTCAGCTCATGGGAAAGATGACGTAAAAACTGATGCCGTTGCGACTCAAGCCAGGAAAGACGTTCGCTCAACCAGATAATGCGCTGACCGACAGACCTCAGCTCACGCGGCCCGGTAAATAATACGCTGTCGCCCAGCGAACGCCCTTCCCCCAGCCGATTGATCATCCGTTCTATGCCTTTCACCGGGCCGATAATCATGCGAGTGAACAGCAGTACCATCGCCAGACTGACGAGAAACAGCACCAGCGCCTGCCAGCCAAAGAACTGCCCACGTTCGGCAATTTCCTGCTGTAGCTGCTGACCACGAGAAAAGACCACGGTGCGCGTTGCTTGTACCATCTCGGTATTGGCATTGGCGAACGCTTCCAGCCGGGCTGCCGCTACGCTATCTGGACCGCTGTTATTGCACTGTAATTGCGCGAGGTCGTTGAGATCCTGACGTAATGCCTGATAAAGCTTGGTATCCGGCAACACGCCCGCATGCGCATCCAGCATGTCGCTATAGCGTTTACGCTGACTCTGGTAGACCTTTGCCAACGTTGAATCATCAAGCACACAATACTGCCGGTAGCTACGCTCCATCTCCAGCGCGGCGTTGGTCATCGCCTCACTGCGTCTGGCGTCAATCAGCGTGGTGCGGTTCGTCAGCGCCGCCTGCGCGCTCAAAGCATTCAGGCTTTGCCACGCCTGCCAGGCCAGAACTAACAACGGCAGCAGAATCAGCAAGAATGCCAACATAACCAATTGACGTAAAGATCGGGGGAAAACTGACCAGCGCTTCAAGGCGTTACTCTCATTGGACAGGAATAACTTGATGCTAACTGAGGGGAACGCCAGATACAACAAAGCCGGGATTAACCCGGCTTTGTTGTGGAATAAGGCGGTGCCTAACTCGACGTTTCGCCCGGAGGTTGATATGAGCCATGCTAATATCAGATGTTGGACGGCAGGCACCTTGTTGTGCGTCATTCGAAGTTTATGTAGCGCTTCCCGAAGGGGCTGACATAAGAAGGTGAATGAGCCACTGGTTAATATTATGCAGTATCTGTGCCAATATTCAAAACACTTTGTTAACACAATGATAGATATGAAAAATATCGTTATTCACGTTAAAAATGGTTCTGCCGTTTTTTTGCACTTCCTGTCGCCAATCAGCAACACCTGTAGCACATAAAAACAAAACCATTTTACATCAAATAGTTAAATGTCTCTTTTTGGCGACAGCCTACTCCCACCTATGTCGGGGTTTCCCGACACTTTAATTTTGCGGTGCAAGCGCTGAGTTTATTGCCGGATGGCGGCGTACAGAGAGACAGGCAAAAAAAGCCCCTCGCAGGAGGGGCTTAATGGCTATCGGGCTAATTAACCGAGCTGTTTACGCGCGTTGCGGAAAATACGCATCCACGGGCTGTCTTCGCCCCAGTTTTCCGGGTGCCAGGAGTTAGCCACGGTGCGGAACACACGTTCCGGGTGCGGCATCATAATGGTGACGCGACCGTTTTCAGTGGTAACGGCAGTAATACCGTTCGGTGAACCATTCGGGTTAGCCGGGTAAGTTTCGGTCACCTTACCGAAGTTATCAACGTAGCGCAGCGCCACCAGGCCTTTGCTCTCAAGCTGAGCCAGATGCGCGTCGTCACGCACTTCCACACGGCCTTCACCGTGAGAAACGGCAATTGGCATCATCGATCCAACCATATCGCTGAGCAGTAAAGATGGGCTTTGCGTCACTTCGACCAGGCTGAAGCGGGCTTCAAAACGATCGGAGTGGTTACGCACAAAGCGCGGCCACAAGTCGCTGCCCGGGATCAGCTCGCGCAGGTTAGACATCATCTGACAACCGTTACACACCCCAAGCGCCAGCGTTTGCGGGCGATGGAAGAAGGTTTCAAACTCGTCACGCACGCGGTTGTTGAACAGAATCGACTTCGCCCAGCCCTCCCCGGCGCCAAGCACATCGCCGTAAGAGAATCCGCCGCAGGCTACCAGCGCCTGGAAATTCCCCAGACCGATACGCCCGCCCAGCAGATCGCTCATGTGTACGTCGATAGCATCGAAGCCCGCACGGTGGAAAGCTGCCGCCATCTCGACGTGGGAGTTCACCCCCTGCTCGCGCAGTACAGCGACTTTTGGACGTGCGCCGGTGGCGATATACGGCGCGGCAACATCGTCATTGATATCGAACGTCAGTTTAACGTTGAGGCCTGGATCGGCGTCGTTGGTTTTAGCGTCGTGTTCCTGATCGGCACATTCCGGGTTGTCGCGCAGACGCTGCATCTGCCAGGTGGTTTCTGCCCACCACATACGCAGGGAGGTACGGCTTTCGCTGAACACCGACTGTCCATTAGCGGAGAGAGTGAAGCGGTCGCCTTCGACGGCTTTACCGAGGTAGTGTACGCAGTCTGCCAGGCCGTTGGCCGCCAGAATGGCTTCCACCGCATCACGGTCAGCGGCGCGAACCTGGATCACCGCGCCCAGCTCTTCGTTAAACAGCGCCGCCAGGCGATCGTCGCCCAGGGTGCTGATATCAGCCTCAATACCACAGTGCCCGGTGAAAGCCATTTCCGCCAGCGTCACCAGCAAGCCACCGTCGGAGCGGTCGTGGTAGGCCAGTAGCTTGCGCTGTGCGACCAGCGCCTGAATGGCGTCGTAGAAGCCTTTCAACTGCGCCACGTCACGTACGTCGGCCGGTTTGTCGCCCAGTTGACGGTAAACCTGCGCCAGCGCCGTTGCGCCCAGTGCGTTGTGGCCCAGACCAAGGTCAATTAACAACAGGGCATTATCTTCAGTAGAGAGCTGTGGAGTAATAGTGTGACGCACATCTTCCACGCGGGCAAAAGCGGTGATCACCAGCGACAACGGCGAGGTCATTTCTCGCTGCTCGTTGCCTTCCTGCCAGCGGGTTTTCATCGACATCGAGTCTTTACCTACCGGAATAGTCAGGCCAAGCGCCGGACACAATTCTTCCCCAACAGCTTTTACCGCTTCGTACAGGCCGGCATCTTCACCAGGGTGACCCGCGGCCGCCATCCAGTTAGCGGAGAGTTTAATGCGTTTGATGTCGCCAATCTGTGTTGCCGCAATGTTAGTCAGCGCTTCCCCTACCGCCAGACGGGCAGAAGCTGCGAAGTCCAGCAGAGCGACTGGCGCACGTTCGCCGATAGACATCGCTTCACCATAGTAGCTATCAAGGCTGGCGGTGGTCACCGCACAGTTAGCCACGGGGATCTGCCACGGCCCGACCATCTGGTCACGCGCCACCATACCGGTAACGGTACGGTCGCCGATGGTTACGAGGAACGTTTTCTCAGCGACCGTCGGCAGGTGCAGTACGCGGTTCACCGCATCGGCAATCGAGATTTCGCCACGATTCAGGGCATCGCCCTTAGCTTTCAGCGTCTGCACGTCGCGGGTCATCTTCGGCGTTTTGCCCAGCAGCACGTCCAGCGGCATATCGATCGGCTGATTGTCGAAGTGGCTGTCGCTCAGGGTCAGATGCTGCTCTTCGGTGGCTTCGCCAATCACCGCGTACGGCGCGCGCTCACGCTTACACAGTTCATCAAACAGCGGCAACTGGTCAGCGGCAACCGCCAGCACATAGCGCTCCTGGGATTCGTTACACCAGATTTCCAGCGGGCTCATACCCGGCTCGTCGCTGAGGATATCGCGCAACTGGAATTTACCGCCGCGACCGCCATCGCTGACCAGCTCCGGCATGGCGTTAGACAAACCGCCCGCACCGACGTCGTGAATAAACAGAATCGGGTTGGCATCGCCCATCTGCCAGCAGCGGTCGATAACTTCCTGACAGCGGCGTTCCATTTCCGGGTTATCGCGTTGTACGGAGGCGAAGTCGAGGTCGGCATCAGACTGACCCGAGGCCATAGAGGACGCTGCCCCGCCGCCGAGGCCGATGTTCATCGCCGGGCCGCCGAGAACGATCAGCTTCGCGCCGACGACGATCTCGCCTTTCTGCACGTGATCGGCACGGATGTTGCCGATCCCGCCCGCCAGCATAATCGGTTTGTGGTAGCCGCGCAGCTCTTCACCGTTGTGGCTGTTAACCTTCTCTTCGTAGGTACGGAAGTAGCCGGTCAGCGCCGGGCGACCAAATTCGTTGTTGAACGCCGCACCGCCCAGCGGGCCATCGGTCATGATATCCAGCGCGGTAACGATACGTTCCGGTTTGCCGAAATCTTCTTCCCACGGCTGTTCGAAGCCAGGAATACGCAGGTTGGAAACAGAGAAGCCCACCAGCCCGGCTTTCGGCTTCGCGCCGCGCCCGGTAGCGCCTTCATCACGAATTTCACCGCCGGATCCGGTTGCCGCGCCCGGCCATGGAGAGATGGCGGTTGGGTGGTTATGGGTTTCTACCTTCATCAGGATATGGGCTGGCTCCTGATGGAAATCGTAGCGACCGGTTTTGTGGTCGGCAAAGTAACGTCCGACTTCGGAACCTTCCATCACCGCGGCGTTGTCTTTATAGGCAGACAGCACGTGGTCCGGCGTGGTTTCAAAGGTATTTTTGATCATCTTAAACAGCGACTTCGGCTGCTGTTTACCGTCGATAACCCAGTCGGCGTTAAAAATCTTGTGGCGGCAGTGCTCAGAGTTAGCCTGCGCAAACATATACAATTCGATGTCGTTCGGGTTGCGCCCCAGTTTGCTAAACGCATCCTGCAGATAGTCGATTTCGTCTTCCGCCAATGCCAGGCCGAGACGCACGTTGGCGTCAATCAACGCCTGGCGGCCCTGGCCGAGCAGATCGACGCTGGAGACCGATGCAGGCTGATGATGCGCAAACAGTTTTTCGGCATCGTTTAGCGCAGAGAAAACCGTTTCCATCATGCGGTCGTGCAGTACGTCGGCAACCTCCTGCCACTGCTCCGCAGTCAGCGTAGAAGCTTCGACATAATAAGCAACGCCACGTTCCAGGCGGCTAATCTGTTGTAGGCCGCAATTATGGGCAATATCAGTCGCTTTAGAAGACCACGGGGAGATGGTGCCCGGACGAGGGGTAACCAGCAGCAGTTTGCCCTCAGGAGCGTGACTGTGAAGAGCTGGACCATATTTCAGCAGGCGTGCAAGCTGTGCGTGCTCATCCTCATTCAATGGTGCGTTCAGATCGGCAAAATGGACGTACTCGGCGTAAATATTGTGGACCTGGAGGTTGGCAGCCTGAAAACGTGCCAGCAGTTTGTTAATACGGAATGCAGACAGTGCAGGTGAACCACGCAGAATTTCCATCATAAGTCTCTCGTCTTCTAAGCTTTCGGTGTGCCCAAGTGGGGGAAACGGGCGGTATTATAAAGAATCTACCGCGCCGACGAAACCGTTTGCGTCGAAATAAAATCGCGGTCTCGTCTTATCATCAAATGCGGTCTGTATTCTGAATAAGTTGCCAACTGACGCAAGTTTAAGCAAAATGCCGCTCATTAATGACGATTTCACTTCTTAAACAACACCACAGCAGGCAGAGACAACGTACGGTTCAGAGAATTAACTAATTGAAAAAATTAAAGATTAATTATCTGTTCATCGGCATATTAACGCTGTTGTTGGCAGCGGCCCTCTGGCCATCCATTCCCTGGTTCGGTAAAGCCGAAAATCGTATCGCCGCCATTCAGTCGCGGGGAGAACTGCGTGTCAGTACCATTGACTCGCCATTAACTTATGCAACCCTCAACGGGAAAAAATTCGGTCTGGATTATGAACTGGCCCAGGCGTTCGCCAACTACTTAGGCGTGAAGTTAAAAATCACTGTGCGCCAGAACATCAGCCAGCTGTTTGACGACCTGGATAACGGGGATGCCGATCTGTTAGCCGCAGGTCTGGTGTATAACAGCGAGCGGGTGAAAAATTACCAGCCCGGCCCGACCTATTATTCGGTTTCACAACAGTTAGTGTATCGGGTCGGTCAATATCGCCCCCGAACCCTGGCCACCGTGAACGATAACCAACTGACCATCGCCCCGGGGCACGTGGTGGTTAACGACCTCCAGCAGCTAAAAGAGAAAAAATTTCCCGATCTGAGCTGGAAAGTGGATGACAAAAAGGGCACCACTGAACTGCTGGATGATGTTATCGCCGGTAAGCTGGATTACACCATTGCCGATTCCGTCGCCATCAGCCTGTACCAACGCGTACACCCTGAGCTGGCCGTCGCGCTGGATGTCTCCGACGAACAACCGGTGACCTGGTTTAGTCGACTGGACGATGACAACACTCTGTCCGCCGCCCTGTTGGATTTCTTTAATTCCATGAATGAAGATGGCTCTCTGGCGCGACTGGAAGAGAAATACCTCGGGCATGGCGATGATTTTGACTATGTCGACACCCGCACCTTTTTGCGCGCCGTCGATAGCGTGTTGCCAGACCTTAAGCCGCTATTTGAAAAATATGCGCAAGAAATAGACTGGCGGCTGCTTGCCGCAATCTCGTATCAGGAGTCGCACTGGGACGCGCAGGCCACCTCCCCGACCGGCGTACGCGGGCTGATGATGTTGACCAAAAATACCGCCCAGAGCCTCGGGCTGACTGACCGTACCGATGCAGAACAGAGCATCAGCGGCGGCGCGCGTTATTTGCAGGATATGATGAGTAAAGTGCCAGATACTGTCCCGGAAGGAGAACGGATCTGGTTTGCGCTTGCCGCCTACAATATGGGTTATGCGCATATGCTGGACGCACGGGCGCTGACGGTCAAAACCAAAGGCAATCCGAATAGCTGGTCCGATGTAAAACAGCGTCTACCGCTGCTCAGTCAAAAGCCGTATTACAACAAGCTGACCTATGGCTATGCGCGTGGTCATGAAGCCTACGCCTATGTGGAAAATATCCGTAAATACCAGATAAGCCTGGTGGGATATCTGCAAGAAAAAGAAAAACAGGCGCAGGAAACGCAGCAGCTGGCGCAGGATTACCCGGCGGTGTCGCCCGCGGAGTTATTAGGTAAAGAGAAATTCCCGCTTTCCGCGTTTCTGTCTCAGACGTCGTCAAACTACCTGACGCACTCCCCTTCTCTGCTGTTTTCAGCGCAAAAGAAAGAGGAAAAGTAGTCTTATCGGCCTGATAAACATCAGGCAATCAGACCGGCATTTACGCATTGGCGGATTTTTTCAGGGCTTTAATTTCCTGACGACGCATACGAAAGAAATCGCTGAGCAGCGTGGCGCATTCATCCCGCAGGATTCCCTCTGTCACTTCAACCCGATGATTCATTCCAGGGTGATGTAGCACGTCAATTAATGAACCCGCCGCCCCCGTTTTCGCATCGCGCGCGCCAAACACTACCCGGCCGATACGACTGTGCACCATCGCGCCAGCGCACATCACGCACGGCTCCAGAGTGACGTACAACGTGGCATCCAACAGACGGTAATTTTGCAGCACCAGGCCGCCCTGACGCAGCGCCATAATTTCAGCATGGGCCGTGGGATCATGGTGACCAATCGGTCGGTTCCAACCTTCGCCAATGACGCGGTTATTATGCACTAATACCGCGCCCACCGGGACTTCACGCTCATCCCAGGCGCGCTTAGCCAGCGTTAAAGCATGACGCATCCAGTATTCGTGGCTAAATTCAACTTCAGACAAAGGGGGTAACTCCAGTAATCAAAGCGGGCGCATTATACACAGACGCTATCGTTTACTCTATTCGAGTTGTTGCAGTTCCCCACGCGGCGTGACGCGCCAGCGATGCTGACAAAAAGAGAGCAGCGGGTTGTCCTGCTTACTGTCGCTATAACCACTATAAAGTTGCAGCGGCGTGCCAATCTGGCGTTCCAGCTGTGTCACTTTCTCATGCCCCAGACAGCGCAGAGGCAGCACCCAGCCACCGTATCCCCGCGCCATTTTACTGGCGATCAGATTGACGCGCGGTAGCCACGGAGTATCAAAGTAAACCTGCTCCACCAGCGACTGTGGGGAACCGGTGATAAGCCAGATGTCGGCGTCAGAACTCAACAGATAAGTGGTCAGCCGCTGCTGTACGAGCGGAAACGCCGTCACGTTATCGCGAAACCAACGTACAAAATCGGCCTGGTGCGCTTTCAGACGCGCCTCGCTACGACCAAAAGTACATCCCCACAACAGCAGACTCATTGGCCAGCGGGCCGCGCGTCCTTTTATCAACAACGCCAGCGCAATCACCGGTAACAGAGGCAGCACAAGCAGCACGTTCAGCGGCTGGCGGCGCAGCAGATAACGAATAAAACTCCCGAACATATCCTGCTGATGTAACGTGCCATCCAAATCAAAAAAGACAACGCGGCGCTGGTGATTGGTCAAGCTTTATTCCTCTGGATCGTTGAACCCCAATAGCCAGGTAAACAGAAACCCGGCAATAACTGCTACCAGATAGCCTAACAGATAGAGCATCACTTTTCCGGTAACAATCGTTAATGCCAGCGGTAATCCTGAGATACCAAAGGTGATAACCGTCGCCACTTTCCAGTAGCTTATCAGCGCCCCGCCTACCGCTCCGCCAAGACAGGCACCAATAAACGGCTTACCCAACGGTAGCGTAACGCCAAAAATCAGCGGTTCGCCAATCCCCAATAATCCAACCGGCAACGCCCCTTTGATCACCTTTTTTAGTCGTGCGTTGCGGGTTTTCATCAGCACCGCAATCGCAGCACCGATTTGCCCAACACCCGCCATTGCAAGGATTGGGAAGAGCGCGTTATAACCGTGCGCCTGCACCAGTTCGACGTGGATAGGCACTAACCCCTGATGAAGCCCGGTGAGCACCAGCGGCAGGAAGGTTCCCGCCAGTATAGCGCCGACCAGAAAACCGCCGCGATCGATAGCCCAGGATGCGCCGTGAGCGATAGATTCGGAAATCCAACCACCCAACGGTTGCAGCGCCACTATCGCAATAGCCCCGGTAATAATGGTGGTCAGCAGTGGGTTAAGGATCAGTTCCAGTGATTCCGGCAGCAGTTCACGGAATTTGCGTTCGATCCAGCACATCAACGCTACCACCAACAGCACGGCGATTACCCCGCCGCGCCCCGGCTGCAACGTTTCGCCAAACAGGGTAATTTGCGCCAGTTGCGGGCTGGAGAGGATCCCCGCCATCACTCCGCCCATCGCCAGAGAACCGCCGAAGACTTTAGCGGTATTGACCCCGACCAGAATATTCATAATGGCAAACACGGCGCTGCCAAATATGCCCATCAGTCCAAGTAAATTCGGATAGTGGGTCGCAAAATCCCCGACGATATCCGGCCGCTTAAGGATGTTAATAATGCCGGTAATTAAACCGGAGGCGATAAACGCCGGAATAAGAGGGATAAAGACGTTCGCCAGCTTACGCAACGCATCGCTCATCGGCGCTTTGTATTTCGCTTTAGCCGCTGACTTCGTGCGCTCGATATCATGTACATCGGTGCGCTCGCCGTCATCGGCAATCAGGGAGCGCATAGCATCCACCACCCTGGCGGCTTTACCGGGGCCGACGATGATCTGGTGCTGCGCGCCCTGCTTCACGTAGCCGCTGACGCCGGACAGTTGCTTGAGCCGCGATACATCGAGCTGACCCTCATCCCGGACTTCCACCCTGACACGGGTCATACAGTTTTCCAGGCGCAGAATATTTTTCTCTCCGCCAACGCCCAGCAGAATGTCGCTGGCCAGCACCGCCGTCTTATCCATATACACCTCTTAGTGTTCTAACGCCGCGCGTAAAAAACCCTGGTGAGCGGCAAGCTTTTCGCGGGCGGCAGCGGCGTCCAGGCCGGTGAGCGCCATTAAAATGGCGGGTTTAACCTCAAAGTCAGTCTGCTTTAACAGCGCTTGCGCCTGCTCACGCGCAATACCAGTGGCTTCAACCACCATGCGACACGCCCGATCGACCAGTTTGACGTTGGTGGCCTGCATATCCACCATCAGGTTCTGATACACCTTGCCAAACTTCACCATCGCACCGGTGGAGATCATATTGAGCACCAGTTTTTGCGCGGTGCCGGATTTCAGTCGAGTAGACCCCGTCAGGGCCTCCGGTCCTACCACGGGGGAGATGGCAATATCCGCTTCATGCGCGATAGGAGAGTCCGGATTGCAGGAAATTGCCACCGTCGTACAGCCTACCGTCCGGGCATATTTCAGCCCGCCAATCACATACGGCGTACGACCTGAAGCCGCCAGACCCACCACCAGATCCTGTGCGGTAAGACTGAGCGTACGCAGATCGTCTTCACCTAACTGCGGGTTATCTTCCGCGCCCTCAACCGCCTTCAGCAACGCGCCCGGTCCTCCGGCTATCAGGCCAACCACCAGACCGTGCGGTACGCCGAAAGTCGGTGGGCATTCAGACGCATCCAGAACCCCAAGACGCCCGCTGGTACCCGCGCCCATGTAAATAATGCGTCCGCCCGCTTTAAGCGCATCAGCCGCCGCATCGACCGCTAGCGCAACTTCAGGAAGAGTGGCTTTTACTGCTTCTGCTACCAGCGTATCCTGTTGATTAAAACGATGAACCAACTCCAGCGTGGAGAGCGCATCAAGATCCATGGTCTGAGGGTTACGGGTTTCTGAAACTAATGCACCGAGATTCATTTTTTGGTCCTTAGGAATTTTTAATTCATAATAATCTGTCATAATGGAATATTATATTCATCCAGGCGAGTGAAATTTTGTTTTGTAATCGCCATCACGTTTTCGCCAGGAGACAGCATGAACTGTTTAATTCGCATTCGTCAGCGTTACCCGGATCTCGCGCAAAGCGATAAAAAACTTGCGGATTATCTCCTCGCTCAACCGGATACCGCGCGTCACCTCAGCTCACAGCAGTTGGCTTTTGAAGCGGGCGTCAGCCAGTCCAGCGTGGTGAAGTTCGCGCAAAAATTAGGCTTTAAAGGATTTCCGGCACTGAAACTGGCGATTAGCGAAGCGCTGGCCAGCAATCCCAACCCCCATTCTGTTCCGGTGCATAATCAGATCCGAGGTGATGACCCTATGCGTCTGGTGGGTGAAAAGCTGATTAAGGAGAACGCGGCGGCGATGCATGCGACGCTGGATATTAACAGCGAAGAAAAACTGTTGGAGAGCGTCACGATGCTGCGCTCTGCCCGACGTATTATTCTGACCGGTATTGGCGCATCGGGTCTGGTAGCGCAGAATTTTGCCTGGAAGCTGTTGAAGATTGGTTTTAACGCGGTGGTTGAACGCGATATGCACGCGCTGCTGGCGACGGTGCAGGCGCTTTCGCCAGGCGATCTACTGCTGGCTATTTCGTACACCGGTGAACGCCGCGAGCTTAATCTGGCGGCAGATGAAACGCTGCGTACCGGGGCCAAAATTCTCGCCATCACCGGCTTTACGCCCAATGCCCTGCAGCAACGCGCAAGTCATTGTCTGTATACGATTGCCGAGGAGCAGGCCACGCGCAGCGCCGCGATCTCCTCCACCCATGCGCAAATGATGCTCACCGATTTACTGTTTATGGCGCTGGTGCAGCAGGATCTGGAGCATGCTCCGGAACGCATTCGTCACAGCGAAGCGCTGGTAAAAAAACTGGTCTGAGCAAAGAATGCGCGTATAATGCCCGCCCGATTTGTGATGTTTTGAGAGTTTCCTGATGGCCCTGTTAATCACTAAAAAATGTATCAATTGCGATATGTGCGAACCTGAATGCCCGAATGAGGCGATTTCGATGGGTGACAGCATTTACGAGATTAACAGTGACAAATGTACGGAATGCGTAGGCCATTATGACACGCCAACCTGCCAGAAGGTGTGCCCGATCCCCAATACTATTTTGAAAGATCCGGCACATTTAGAGAGTGAAGAGCAGTTGTGGGATAAATTCGTCCAGATGCATCACGCGGACAAAATCTAACTTTCAATAATCACCGTGGCGCAGGCGTAGTGACGCTCATCGGCCAGCGTCACATGCATATGTGCGACGCCGAGTTTTTCCGCCAGGCTTAACGCCTCCCCCCATAACCGCAGACGCGGCTTACCGAGTTCATCGTTAAAGACCTCGAACTGATTAAACGCCAAGCCGTTGCGAATACCCGTACCAAAGGCTTTTGCTGCTGCCTCTTTAACCGCAAAACGCTTCGCCAGAAAACGCACCGGCTGCTGATGCGTTTCCCAGATTGCCCATTCGTTGTCGCTGAGCACGCGTCTTGCCAGACGGTCACCGGAGCGGGAGATCACCGCTTCAATGCGGGCAATCTCCACGATATCCGTACCTAATCCCAAAATCGCCATTAACCACGCGCTTCCAGCATCAGGCGTTTCATTTCTACTACCGCGTCTTTCAGACCGCTCATCACTGCGCGTCCGATAATGGCATGACCGATGTTCAGTTCGTGCATTTCCGGGATCCGCGCGATGGCCTTAACGTTGTGATACGTCAGACCGTGACCCGCATTCACCTTCAGGCCAAGGCTTGCGGCAAAAGTTGCCGCTTTCGCAATACGCGCCAGTTCGCTGGCCTGTTCCGCGTCAGTTTTTGCATCAGCGTAACAGCCGGTGTGAATTTCAATAAACGGCGCGCCAACTTCAGCAGCGGCTTTGATCTGTTCTTCATCGGCATCGATAAACAGTGAAACCAGGATGCCGGCATCCGCCAGGCGTTTACAGGCGTCACGCATCTTGTCGCGTTGACCGGCGACATCCAGACCACCTTCAGTGGTAACTTCCTGGCGCTTTTCCGGCACCAGGCAGCAAAAATGCGGCTTAGTCTCAACGGCAATCGCCAGCATCTCTTCGGTTACCGCCATTTCCAGATTCATACGCGTATCCAGCGTCTGACGCAGAATACGCACGTCTCTGTCGGTGATATGGCGACGGTCTTCACGCAGATGCACAGTAATGCCGTCTGCGCCCGCCTGTTCAACGATAAACGCCGCCTGAACCGGGTCCGGGTATGCGGTGCCGCGAGCATTACGTAAAGTGGCAATGTGGTCAATGTTGACGCCTAACAGTAATTCAGCCATGACAATCCTCGTTAATCATTTTTAATTTTTACTGCGCGTTTTGGCATAAATTGCCGGAACAGTTCCCGGCTTTTTAACGGCTTACCACCAAGATACGGCTTTAACGCCATGCGGGTAAAGCGTTTCGCAGCGCGAAGCGTATCAACATCCGGAAATTCACGCGACTCAAGCGCTTTCAGATGGCGTCCGGTAAAGGTGGCGTTATCAATCACGACACTTGCGATAAATCCTTTCTCTTCCCGATAACGATAGGTCATGGTGTCATCTACCGGCTCGCCGCTGCCCGCGCAGTGGGTAAAATCCACGCCGTAACCCAGATGACCGAGTAAAGCCAGTTCAAAGCGGCGTAGGGCGGGTTCGGGCGACCCCGTCGCGCCTGCCAGCGCCTGAATACAGTTCAGGTAGTCGAAAAAGAGTTCAGAAAAGCGAGTCTCGTATTCAAGCACGCGCGAGATAAGCTCGTTGATATACAGGCCGCTGTATAACGTAATACCGCTTAGAGGGAGTGCCAGAGAGACGGCTTCGGCGCTACGCAAGGTTTTGACCTCACCACGCCCACCAAAGCGAAGCAGTAACGGAGTAAAAGGCTGGAGTGCGCCTTTGAGATTAGAACGTTTGGAACGCGCGCCTTTGGCAACAAGGCGCACGCGGCCCGATTCTTCCGTGAAGACGTCCAGCACGAGACTGGTTTCGCTCCACGGGCGGCTGTGCAGGACAAAAGCGCGTTGCCATCCTTCCATCATAATACTCGTCGTCTTTCAAGTTGCAGGTGCGTTGGCTGCGCCCGTTCACCCCAGTCACTTACAAGAGTAAGCTCCCGGGGATTCACGGACTTGCCGCCTTCCTGCACCTCGAAAGCCATAGAGTATTAAAACTACTGGTCGTCGCCGTAACCGAGGCTGCGCAGCGCGCGTTCGTCATCGGCCCAGCCGGATTTCACTTTCACCCACAGTTCGAGGTGAACAGGCGCTTCGAACATTTCCTGCATGTCTTTACGCGCTTCAATACCGATAGTTTTAATTTTGGCCCCTTTGTTGCCAATCACCATCTTCTTCTGCCCTTCACGTTCGACAAGGATCAGACCGTTGATATCGTAGCCGCCGCGCTCGTTAGAAATAAAACGCTCAATCTCAACGGTGACGGAATACGGCAGTTCAGCGCCCAGAAAACGCATCAGCTTTTCACGGATGATTTCAGAAGCCATAAAGCGTTGAGAACGGTCAGTAATGTAATCTTCCGGGAAGTGATGAATTGCTTCCGGCAGATGCTTACGTACGATACCCGCAATGGTATCAACATTCAGACCGGTCTCGGCAGAGATCGGCACGATGTCGAGAAAGTTCATCTGGCTGGCCAGGAACTGCAGGTGCGGCAGCAGATCGGCTTTTTCCTGAACGTTATCGACTTTGTTCACCGCCAGAATTACCGGGGCTTTACCATCACGCAGCTTGTTGAGCACCATTTCGTCGTCCGGCGTCCAGCGAGTGCCTTCCACAACGAAAATCACCAGCTCAACATCACCAATCGAGCTGCTCGCCGCCTTGTTCATCAAACGGTTAATGGCTCGTTTTTCTTCCATATGCAGGCCCGGGGTATCAACATAAATCGCCTGATACGCGCCTTCGGTATGGATGCCAACAATACGGTGACGTGTTGTCTGAGCCTTACGAGAGGTAATAGAAATCTTCTGCCCAAGCAGATTATTCAACAGGGTTGATTTACCAACGTTCGGGCGGCCGACGATGGCAATAAATCCGCAGTAAGTTTTATCGATGCTCATTCCAGCTCCAGTTTTTTCAACGCCTGTTCGGCGGCAGCCTGCTCAGCCTTACGACGGCTAGAACCTGTGCCAACCACCGGTTCACTCAGGCCGCTGACCTGGCAGTGGATAGTAAATTCTTGATCGTGAGCTTCACCACGGACCTGTACCACCAGGTAGGACGGCAGCGGCAGGTGGCGACCCTGCAAATATTCCTGCAGGCGCGTTTTCGGATCTTTTTGTTTGTCGCCTGGGCTAATTTCATCCAGACGGGTTTGATACCAATTCAGGATCAGTTGCTCAACGGTTTGAATATCGCTGTCGAGGAAGACGCCGCCGATCAAAGCTTCAACGGTGTCCGCCAGGATCGACTCACGACGGAAACCGCCGCTTTTCAGCTCGCCTGGGCCCAAACGTAAACATTCACCGAGGTCAAACTCACGGGCTAATTCTGCCAGCGTATTACCGCGAACCAACGTCGCGCGCATGCGGCTCATATCGCCTTCATCCACACGCGGGAAACGGTGATATAACGCATTAGCGATGACAAAGCTCAAAATAGAGTCGCCTAAAAATTCTAAACGCTCGTTATGTTTGCTGCTGGCGCTACGGTGAGTTAATGCCTGCTGCAACAGCTCCTGATGATTAAAAGTGTAGCCCAGCTTCCGTTGAAGCCGATTAATTACGATGGGGTTCATGCGATACCAATAAATGAATGCGTCAACAATTCAGCACACGAAACAGACCTGATATACGCCATTCATTTAGCCATCTGGCATCGTCTGAATGCTTTTGTATACAAACCAACGCTGTTTCGTGTGCCGTGGCAACCTGTCGGTGCCAACCTAAAACTTCGGGGGAATATTCTATACACAACGACAAGGGATGTCGTTAGTCTGCGGGAATTTATCCGAGAAATAATTCACGCTGTCGCCATAATGACGACAACGTGAACGATTATTAGCAATTAATGAATACCACCAATACGGCTTAAACGCACGCCGGTCGGCCATTCACCCTCTTGCTTGTCGAAGCTCATCCAGATTGCAGTCGCTTTACCCACCAGATTCGCTTCCGGCACAAATCCCCAGTAACGGCTGTCCGCGCTGTTGTCACGGTTATCACCCATCATGAAGTAGTGTCCCGGTGGGACGATCCAGGTCGCTAACTGCTGGCCAGGCTGACGGTAGTACATCCCTACCTGATCCTGCGCGATTGGCACGGTAAGAATGCGGTGCGTTACCTCACCCAGCGTTTCTTTACGTTCGGTGAGGCGAATACCGTTTTCTTTCGTTTCGTTCAACGGAACTTCAAAGAAACCGCTGGTCGCTTCCCCGCCATTACGACGAGCAAAGGTCTGAACAAAATCACTCGGCTGAACATCAGAGTAGGTTACCGGCAGCGCATTTTCACACGCCTGACCGGAGCTGCAACCAGGCTGAATAGTCACCTCTTTTGCCACCGGATCGTACGTCACTTTGTCTCCCGGTAAACCGACAGCGCGTTTGATGTAGTCCAGGCGCGGATCTTCCGGGTATTTAAACACCACGATATCACCGCGTTTCGGATGGCCGGTTTCGATCAACGTTTTCTGGTAAATCGGATCTTTAATCCCGTAGGCGAATTTCTCCACCAGAATAAAATCACCAATCAACAGCGTCGGCATCATCGAACCTGACGGGATCTGGAACGGTTCATAAATAAACGAACGCACCACCAGCACGATAGCTAATACCGGGAAAACGGATGCGCCCGTTTCCAGCCAGCCCGGCTTAGGGGCCACTTTTTTCAGCGTTGCTTTATCCAGTGAATCACCTGCAGCAGCTTGCGCTGCTGCCTGACGCTCCCGGCGTTTTGGCGCGAAAATGAATTTATCTACGCACCATAAAATGCCCGTCACCAGTGTGGCAATCACCAGAATCAGGGCAAACATGTTCGCCATGCCAACTCCTTAAGATTATTTGCTGTCTTTACCGACATGCAGAATGGCGAGGAAGGCTTCCTGCGGCAGTTCGACGTTACCGATCTGCTTCATGCGCTTTTTACCCTCTTTCTGTTTTTGCAGCAGCTTTTTCTTACGGCTGATATCGCCACCGTAGCATTTCGCCAGAACGTTTTTACGCAGTTGCTTCACCGTTGAACGTGCGATGATGTGCGTGCCGATGGCCGCCTGAATCGCGATATCAAACTGCTGGCGCGGGATCAGATCTTTCATCTTTTCGACCAGCTCACGGCCACGGCTCTGGGAGTTGTCGCGGTGAGTGATCAGCGCCAGCGCATCAACACGTTCGTTGTTGATGAGGACATCAACACGCACCATGTCAGACGCCTGGAAGCGCTTGAAGTTATAGTCCAGCGACGCATAGCCGCGGGAGGTCGACTTCAGGCGGTCAAAGAAGTCGAGTACCACTTCCGCCATCGGAATTTCATAGGTCAGCGCGACCTGGTTACCGTGATAAACCATGTTGGTCTGTACGCCACGTTTCTCGATACACAGCGTGATGACGTTACCAAGGTACGCCTGCGGCAGCAGCATGTGACATTCGGCGATCGGCTCGCGCAGTTCGTAGATGTTGTTCAGCGGCGGCAGCTTAGATGGGCTATCGACGTAGATAGTCTCTTTCGCCGTGGTTTCCACTTCATACACTACGGTCGGCGCGGTGGTGATCAGATCCAGATCGTATTCACGTTCCAGACGTTCCTGAATGATCTCCATATGCAACAGGCCGAGGAAGCCACAGCGGAAGCCGAAGCCCAGTGCGCTGGAGCTTTCCGGTTCGTAGAACAGGGAGGCGTCGTTCAGGCTCAGCTTGCCGAGCGCATCGCGGAAGTTTTCATAGTCGTCAGAGCTCACCGGGAACAGACCGGCGTAAACCTGAGGCTTCACTTTTTTGAAGCCTGGCAGCGGTTTGTCTGCCGGGTTACGCGCGGAAGTTAAGGTATCACCAACCGGGGCGCCAAGGATGTCTTTAATCGCACAAACCAACCAACCTACTTCGCCGCATTTCAGCTCGGTACGATCAACCTGTTTTGGCGTGAAGATGCCCAGACGGTCGGCGTTGTAAACCTGACCGGTGCTCATCACTTTAATTTTGTCACCTTTACGCATGGTGCCGTTTTTAATACGCACCAGCGAAACCACGCCCAGGTAATTATCGAACCAGGAGTCGATAATCAGCGCCTGCAACGGGCCTTCCGGATCACCTTCCGGCGGCGGAATGTCGCGCACCAGACGTTCAAGAACGTCGGTCACACCTACGCCAGTTTTCGCCGAGCAGCGTACTGCGTCGGTGGCGTCGATACCGACGATATCTTCAATTTCTTCCGCTACGCGCTCAGGGTCAGCGGCCGGCAGGTCAATTTTGTTCAGTACCGGCACCACTTCCAGATCCATTTCCATGGCGGTGTAGCAGTTGGCCAGCGTTTGCGCTTCTACACCCTGCCCGGCGTCAACCACCAGCAGTGCGCCTTCACAGGCGGCAAGCGAGCGGGAAACTTCATATGAGAAGTCGACGTGGCCCGGGGTGTCGATAAAGTTAAGCTGATAGGTTTCACCATCAGATGCTTTGAAATCGAGCGTCACGCTCTGCGCTTTGATAGTAATACCGCGCTCACGCTCAAGATCCATCGAGTCGAGAACCTGCGCTTCCATTTCACGGTCAGACAGGCCACCGCAGATCTGGATAATACGGTCAGACAGCGTCGATTTACCGTGGTCGATGTGAGCTATGATTGAAAAGTTACGTATGTTCTTCATATAGAGTAATTATTGTGCCTTACGCCCGCCTGAGCAGGCTCTGAGAAGTCGCTGATCTGAGCTTAACGTCTGTTTAAGTGAAACGCCGCATTCTACACTACAACGCTGAGGCGAGGAAATGTTCATAGAGCAAGGATAGCGGGAACTGGAAACAACCTTACAAAGTCGGTGAAACTTTTGCCGGATGGCAGCATAAACGCCTTATCCGGCCTACGCCTGCATCTGAAAACGCGGTAGGCCTGATAAGCGCAGCACCATCAGACAAAAATATCACTGCTGGGTTTCGACGCGAATAAGATCGGGCGGGAGGGCAACGTTCAGAATGACCGGCTGCCAGGCTTCACGTTCAGCAAGCTTACGGGAATATCCGCGGGCGATCAGGAATCCGCCCACGCCACCCAGTACAGCCCCGCTTAATGCCGCCAGATCCGAGCCAAATAGCACCTGGAACAGTGCCGCGAAAAGAAAGAGACCCGCCAGTGGAGACATATAAACCAGCATCGCCGATCCCAACAGGCTCCTCTCGGCAATGCCCAGCTCAACTTTTTGACCAGGGGCCAATGGCTCATCGCTGGGTACCACAATAGTATGTGTGCTCTGCGGTCCAAGTTTATTCAGCACGCGGCTCCCACACCCGGCCCGGGAAGCACAGCTGCTACATGACGCTTTCACATCACAGCTGACCGTCGCCAGACCATTTTGCCAGGAAACGACTGTTGCCCACTCTTTGATCATTGTGCGGCCCTGAACTTGATATTGTCTGCGATACGCTTCGCCGTTTGTGGTGGAAGCTCGCCAACTATCGTAATTTCCGCGTTATCACGCACGCTGGTGCTGACCGTTCTACGCCCGGTTCGCAGCAGTTGATCGGTGCTGTTTTGCGTCGCGCGGTTTACGTTCACGGAGAAACTGAACAGGCCATCCGAATAAAGGCGTGATTCAATCGGCATGTTATCCATGGTCGGCAGCGGGCGTCGACTGCTGGAGACCTCACTAAAGCCTTGCGGCAACCATGACGGGTTCCAGTTGAAGTTGGTTTTTTCACCCGCAGGAACCGACAGCAACGGCGGTAGATTGGCTTTCGCCAGCGTCTGCATGCTATCGCTAACGCCGTTGTTTACGGTAAAGGCGATGACGCGGAACTGTTCCAACGTTTCACCATCACGATCGAGGAGATCGACACGCATCGGTAGTTTGGTCTCCGTGTCCATCCAGACGATATAGCTGTAACGGGTGCCGTCACGAGCGACAACGCGGATCACTTCACAGAGCCGATCAGCAATGCGGGTGCGGCCTACTGAGATAAAATCATAGTAGGGTGCAAGGCGTTTGAAGTCGGTATAAATCAGGGATGGCAGAGAGTCAACGATATAGTCGCCGTTCAGCGTGAACGGTTCGAGCCCAGGCTCGAAATAGCTAATTTCATTGCCACGTTGCACCACTTCCCGGCGCGGTCCATCCAATTGCAGCAGTTGTGCTAACGGACGGTTATCCTGGCGGGCATGGCGATAACGTAGGGATTCAACACCCTGTTTATTGATGCTGACAAATGACAGCTCATAGGTTAGCGACTGGCTGGCCAGATTCATCTGCTGCAACAACGCCCCGGACGCAGGATTGGCCGAGGCGTTTACAGAGAAGAACAGGCTACCAGCCACAAGTGACATGGCAAACCAAAGTTGCTTCATTACTGCGATTGCGTTCCTAAAGTTTGAATTCCTGGCACCTGCACAGCGGCTTGCTGTGTTTGCGCCTGCTCAAACTGAAGCTGTTCAGAGTGCAGTCGACGTTGCAGTTCGTAATCCTGCAACATGGCATTAATACGACGACGCTGCTCCTGTACCTGCTGTTGCTGACCGCCGCTGGCTGTCGCGTCAGAAGGTACACCCAGGCTTACCGGACTGGCTTTACCCATCATCGGTAATGTATTGAATACCGGCGTTTCGGGCTGCTGGGACGTTTCAGATTGACCATTATAGTGCTGGACGCCAACAATAACTGCAAGTGATACACACGCAGCCACGCCCATTTGGGTAAGCTGCGCGGCCCACGGACGCATTTTCTTCCAGAATGGCATTTTCTGCCACTGGTGCGGTGCTGGCTGGGCCTCAGGAATCAATGGCGCCGTCTGACGTACTGGCTCATCCTGGATGGCAGCCATTACGCGGGCGGAAATATCGAAATGGAGAACGTCGGCGGTATCACCTCGCATGGAATCGCGAATCAGGTGATAACTCTCCCAGGTTTTTTGCATTTCCGGGTCATGAGTTAGCTCTTTAAGCAACTCAGTATCCAGCGTTTCGCCATCCATTAAAGCGGAAAGTTTTTCTTTCTGCATGCCTAATACCTTTTCCAGTATCCCGCTATCGTCAACGCCTGATAAGCGGTTGAACTTTATTATCAATAGCTTCCCTCGCTCGGAAGATACGTGAACGCACCGTACCTACCGGACAATCCATGATAGCGGCTATCTCTTCATAGCTCAGGCCATCCAGCTCCCGCAAGGTTATTGCCATGCGTAAATCTTCCGGGAGGGACTCAATAGTTCGGAAAACTATCTGTCTCAGTTCTTCTGACAACATTAAGTTCTCAGGGTTCGAAATTTCTTTCAGTGCACCGCCACTTTCGTAGTTTTCTGCTTCAATCGCATCTATATCACTGGAAGGTGGACGACGCCCCTGAGCGACCAGGTAATTCTTCGCTGTATTGACTGCGATACGATACAGCCAGGTATAAAAAGCACTATCCCCCCGGAACGAGTCCAGCGCACGATAGGCCTTGATAAATGCTTCTTGTACTACATCGGGTACATCGCCCGACGGTACATAGCGAGAAACCAGACTCGCCACCTTATGCTGATAGCGGACTACCAGTAGGTTAAAGGCTTTCTGATCTCCCTTTTGGACCCGTTCTACCAGGACCTGGTCCGTTAACTGCTCGCTCATCCGAGGTAAAGTCTCCCCAAACCAAATTTCCACGCGCTGTCGAAACGCCACTCCATAAGCTTCACTATGAGCAAGCAAATGCTTAGAGTGCTCAAGTTTCGTAAAGTTCCGTTACGCATTTGTTTTTTGTTTGTCATGTTGTAGACAGGTCTTATCTCTCATTATAAGTCTACATAACCCGATCAACGCACTATCTGTAAGAAATGCCCATTTCACCGCTTGCAGAGTAACCCAACGGCCACTTTATTTCATCACATAATCTGATGCTAACGGCCTGCTTCACAAAATAATTTTGCTCATTTCATCCTCGTCTTACTTTTCTTTCATGTTTAGCCATTGCAACACATCTAAAAATAAAACGTGCAGTAACGCGCGTCGTGGTGCTATTGTGAGCAAACAATGTTTAGTAAATTAAACAAAAATCATGAATACAACTCCTGAATTATCCTGTGACGTGCTGATCATTGGCAGCGGAGCTGCCGGACTCTCACTGGCGCTGCGGCTGGCTGAGAAACATCAGGTTATTGTACTGAGCAAAGGTCCTGTTAGCGAAGGCTCGACGTTTTATGCTCAGGGCGGTATTGCCGCGGTTTTCGATGAAACCGACAGTATCGACTCCCACGTTGAAGATACACTGATTGCCGGGGCCGGACTTTGCGATCGTCATGCGGTTGAATTTGTCGCCAGCAATGCCCGCACCTGTGTGCAGTGGCTTATCGATCAGGGCGTGTTGTTTGATACACAGGTTCAGCCCAACGGTGAAGAGAGTTATCACCTGACCCGTGAAGGTGGTCATAGCCATCGACGCATCCTGCATGCTGCGGATGCTACCGGTAAAGAAGTCGAAACCACCCTTGTCAGCCGGGCGCAAAATCATCCCAACATTCGGGTTCTTGAACGTAGCAATGCCGTAGACCTGATTGTCTCCGATAAGATCGGTCTGCCGGGAACGCGTCGGGTGGTCGGCGCCTGGATCTGGAACCGTAATAAAGAAGCTGTCGAAACCTGCCATGCGAAGTCAGTGGTGTTAGCTACCGGCGGCGCGTCAAAAGTGTATCAGTACACTACCAATCCTGATATCTCCTCGGGGGACGGGATTGCGATGGCCTGGCGAGCGGGATGTCGTGTCGCCAATCTTGAATTTAACCAGTTTCATCCAACGGCGCTGTATCATCCGCAGGCGCGCAATTTCCTGCTGACCGAGGCGCTGCGTGGCGAAGGCGCACACCTGAAGCGCCCGGACGGCTCGCGCTTTATGCCCGATTTTGACGAGCGTGGCGAACTGGCTCCCCGCGATATTGTCGCCCGTGCCATTGACCACGAGATGAAACGCCTGGGCGCTGACTGCATGTTCCTCGACATCAGCCATAAACCGGAAGCATTTGTTCGTCAGCATTTCCCGATGATTTATGAAAAACTGCTGGGACTGGGCATCGATTTGACCAAAGAGCCGGTCCCTATCGTTCCTGCCGCGCACTATACCTGCGGCGGCGTGATGGTTGATGACTTTGGCCGCACGGACGTCGACGGTCTGTATGCCATCGGCGAAGTGAGCTACACCGGCCTGCATGGCGCCAACCGTATGGCGTCGAACTCATTGCTTGAGTGCCTGGTTTACGGCTGGTCAGCTGCTGAAGATATCGACAGGAGAATGCCTTACGCACGCGGTGTCAATACACTTCCCGCCTGGGATGAAAGTCGTGTGGAAAATCCGGATGAGTTGGTGGTGATTCAACATAACTGGCATGAGCTGCGCTTATTTATGTGGGACTACGTCGGAATTGTGCGTACAACCAAGCGCCTGGAACGCGCTCTGCGCCGTATCACCATGCTGCAACAGGAAATCGACGAGTATTACGCTCATTTCCGCGTGTCGAACAATTTGCTGGAACTGCGCAACCTGGTGCAGGTTGCCGAGCTGATTGTACGCTGCGCAATGATGCGCAAAGAGAGTCGGGGCCTGCACTACACGCTGGATTATCCTGAACAACTTCCCGAGTCAGGCCCGTCCATCCTCTCACCGCTAAGTCATCACATAAACAGATAAAACGCCTGGGTCAGCGCCGTGTAACCTTCAGAGTAACGTTGGTCTGGCCCACGGATAACCAACCTGTCGCTAAAGCACTCCCCGGCCTGCGGGGAGAATGCCAACAATACACGATGTGGTAGCCGGGCCTCAGTTTCTGCCACATCCGTACGTAAACGCAAATGCCAGCCCATACTTAATGCCTGCTGGGTAAAGGCATTACCAATTTGTTCCGGCAGCACGACACAAAAAAAACCATCTTCTGTAATACTCCCCGCCGCCAGTGCCAGCAATGCTTCATGATCAAGTGCGGTCGTATAACGTGCCTGCTCGCGCTGCGGCGTGGCGCATTCCACTCCCTGTTCATAATAGGGTGGATTGCTGATAATCAAATCAAAACGCACGGTCTGGCGCGGTATCCATTGCTGCGCATCTGCTGTATGAACGCTGACGCGATGCATCCACGGAGATTGCGCGATGTTCTCCTGCGCCTGCTGCGCAGCGTCAACATCAAGCTCCACGGCGTCAATGGTGACATTTTCATCAGTGCGCTGGGCCAGCATCAGCGCCAACAGGCCGCTTCCGGTACCAATATCCAGGATCCGTTTTACGCCCGCAACGGGGGCCCAGGCCCCTAATAAAATACCGTCCGTTCCGACTTTCATTGCACAACGATCATGTGCCACAAAAAACTGCTTAAATGTAAATCCATTACGTCTAAGTACGGATGTAGACTGGGGCATGAAGAACAACCTTCCTGGGAAAAAAAACGATAGCATAGGATAAAAACAATACCTGAGAAGCTGTATCCATACAAACAGATGAAGATTGCAGCCGTAACGTCTATAATCAGCGCCCCACACAGAGGTAGAACATGACTGTAACGACTTTTTCCGAACTTGAATTCGATGAAAGCCTTCTGGATGCCCTCCAGGAAAAAGGTTTCACTCGCCCGACCGCCATTCAGGCTGCCGCCATTCCGCCTGCGCTCGATGGCCGTGATGTACTCGGTTCTGCGCCGACAGGCACCGGTAAAACGGCGGCATATTTGCTGCCAGCGTTGCAGCACCTGCTCGACTTCCCGCGTAAAAAATCTGGCCCGCCACGCATTTTAATTCTGACGCCGACGCGCGAACTGGCGATGCAGGTTGCCGACCATGCCCGTGAACTGGCGAAGAATACGCATCTGGATATTGCCACAATTACCGGCGGCGTGGCTTACATGAACCACATGGAAGTCTTTAGCGAAAACCAGGATATCGTGGTCGCCACCACCGGTCGTCTGCTGCAATACATCAAAGAAGAGAACTTCGACTGCCACGCGGTTGAAACGCTGATCCTCGATGAGGCAGACCGTATGCTGGACATGGGCTTTGCCCAGGACATCGAACATATCGCCGGTGAAACCCGCTGGCGTAAGCAGACGATGTTGTTCTCTGCCACGCTGGAAGGCGACGCGATTAAAGATTTTGCCGAGCGTCTGCTGGAAGATCCGGTCGAAGTATCGGCGGATCCATCGACCCGCGAACGCAAGAAGATTCACCAATTTTACTACCGTGCCGATGACATCGAGCACAAAACGGCTTTGCTGATCCATCTGTTAAAACAGCCGGAAGCAACCCGTTCGATTGTTTTTGTACGTAAGCGTGAGCGTGTGCACGAACTGGCAGGCTGGCTGCGCCAGGCTGGCATTAATAACTGCTATCTCGAAGGCGAGATGGTACAGATTAAGCGTAACGAAGCGATCAAACGCCTGACCGATGGTCGTGTGAACGTACTGGTTGCGACCGATGTTGCCGCCCGCGGGATCGATATTCCTGACGTTAGCCACGTGTTTAACTACGACATGCCGCGCAGTGGTGATGCCTATCTGCACCGCATTGGCCGTACCGGCCGCGCTGGTCGTAAAGGTACCGCGATTTCTCTGGTTGAAGCGCACGACCACCTGCTGCTTGGTAAAGCGAGCCGCTATATCGACGAACCTTTGAAGGCACGCGTTATTGACGAACTGCGTCCGACGACTCGCGCACCAAGTGAGAAATCTAACGGCAAGCCGTCCAAGAAAGTACTGGCGAAGCGCGCCGAGCAAAAAGCCAAAGAAAAAGAGAAACCGCGCGTGAAGAAACGTCACCGCGACGCCAAAAATATCGGCAAACGTCGTAAGCCGAGCGGAACTGCTCCCCAGCAATCCGACAAAGAGTAAAACCGTATGCCGGGCCGTTTAGCCCGGCATTTTTTCATGCATCGCAAAGCTCTCTTCAATACACTCAATAAACACCCGCATCGCCGGGCTAACGACTTTTCCAGCATGGTAACCGCACAATGCCGTAATTAACTCCGGCTGTTCGCTGAACGGTAACTCAACCAATTCCCCTGAACGGAGCTCCTTCTCAATGGTAAAACGCGGCAAAAAACTGACGCCAAGATTTGCCGATACGCAGTGCTTGATGCTCTCAATACTCCATAACTCAATCGTATTTTCCAGCGTAATCTGACGTTTACGCAGTAAGCCCTCGAAGCGTTGTCTGAAAATACATTGCGGCTCATTAATGATAAAGCTGCAGGGAATGTGCTGGTTATGCCGGGTGAAATCAACATGCTGAAGCAGAGGCGACGCAACCAGCGCCAGCGACTGATCGCCCAGCGCTATCATCTCAAGTGCATCGTCATTACCAACACGATAAAACACGCCCAGATCAACCTCATCACTAAGCAACGCATCGCGAATGACATAGCAGTTGAGCGACTGTAAGGACAACCGCACATGAGGCGCGCGTTGTTTAAAACGCTGTAATACCTGCGGCATTTTATACGCCAGCAGTGTTTCGCCGGTCGCAACGCGTAGCTCGCCGCTCGGCTGCGCATCCTGTTGCGCTGACTGGCGAATCGATGCCATCACGCGGGTCAGGTCGTGTATATGCGGCATCAACCGTTTACCCTCACTGGTGAGACACATTCTGCGGCCAATTTTTTCGAACAGCTGCACCGATAGCTCTTGCTCAAGCTGTTGAATATGAAACGTGACGGTCGATTGCGTACAGCAAAGTTTTTGCGACGCCCGCAGGAACGAGCCCTCTTCCACCACCGTTTTTAACGTAATAAACCGACGTAAATCCATCCGCACCAACCCATCGAAATCATCGAACCGAGAATGCAAAAACATTCATTTTTTTAAATGTTTTAACTCGGGTACTGTCTACCAAAACAGAGGAGATGACAAGTGACCCCCATGCTTTTAAGTGCATTCTGGACCTATACATTGATTACCGCGCTAACCCCCGGACCCAACAATATCCTTGCGCTCAGTGCTGCGACGTCACACGGTTTTCGCCAGAGTACGCGCGTGCTTGCCGGGATGAGTCTGGGCTTTTTAATCGTCATGCTGATGTGTGCCGGGATTTCGTTTTCGCTTGCCGCGATGGATCCGGCCATCATCCACTGGCTCAGTTGGGCAGGCGCGGCATATATCTTATGGCTGGCATTGAAAATCGCCACCAGCCCGGCGGCAAACGATAATTTGCAGTCCGAACCGATCGGCTTCTGGGCGAGTTTTGGCTTGCAGTTTGTTAACGTCAAAATCATTTTGTACGGCATTACCGCGTTATCCACGTTTGTACTGCCCTATACGCAGGAAGCTCACTGGCTGATTGGGGTGAGTATTCTGCTGGCGCTGATCGGCACCTTTGGTAATGCATGTTGGGCGCTGGCAGGCCATCTTTTTCAGCGTCTCTTTCGCCGTTACGGCCGACAGTTGAATATCATTCTGGCGCTGCTGTTAGTTTATTGCGCAGTGAGAATTTTTTACTAACGGATATAAAAAAGCGGAAGACGCGCTGGCATCCTCCGCTTTTGATTCTCTGCTAAACGGGGTTATTCCCCGCGAGCCTTACAGGCTCTCAGTAAAGGTACGAGCAATAACGTCGCGCTGCTGTTCTGGGGTCAGAGAGTTGAAACGTACCGCATAACCAGACACACGGATGGTCAGCTGCGGATATTTTTCCGGATGCTTAACCGCATCTTCCAGCGTTTCGCGACGCAGAACGTTCACGTTCAGGTGCTGACCACCTTCCACGCGGACTTCCGGCTGTACGTCTACCGGCACTTCACGGTATTCGATTTCACCCAGTTTGCTGACGGCAACGACGTCATCTGCATTGAAACCTGCTTTCGCAACGATGCAGCGTGCTTCGCCTTTTTCGCTGTCCAGCAGCCAGAAAGAGTTCAGCAGGTCGTCGTTTGCAGCTTTAGTAATCTGGATACCTGTAATCATTTGATGCCTCCCCGGCAAAATTATTTGATCTCGGTTGGCCGTCATCCGGCCAATTGGTAAAACCATTGTTGCTTGAGTGTATATATACCCCTCACACACCCTTGAATCTTTGATTTAAATCAACAAAAACCACACATGAAAAGTGGTGATAGGTGGATTTTATTGTTTTACATCAACTTACGCCACGTACGCGGCTAAACTTTTTACATAAATTTTCAACTATCTTTAAGACCCAGGCCGTTGAGAAACGTAGAGAATTTTGCGACGTAGTAAGAAGCAGTTAAGCTAGAGGGATTGAAAATTCGCAGGAGAGCGAGATGGCCACCGAATTAACCTGGCACGATGTGCTGGCAGATGAGAAACAGCAGCCTTATTTTGTTAACACGCTACATACTGTCGCTGGCGAGCGTCAGTCGGGTATGACAATTTACCCGCCGCAAAAAGATGTGTTTAACGCTTTTCGCTTTACCGAACTTGGCGACGTGAAAGTCGTCATCCTGGGGCAGGATCCTTACCACGGTCCAGGCCAGGCACACGGTCTCGCGTTCTCTGTTCGTCCGGGTATTGCCACTCCCCCATCGCTGCTGAACATGTACAAAGAGCTGGAAGCGACGATTCCTGGCTTCACGCGCCCAACGCACGGCTATCTGGAAAGCTGGGCACGTCAGGGGGTGCTGTTACTTAATACCGTACTCACTGTCCGCGCCGGCCAGGCACATTCTCACGCCAGCCTGGGCTGGGAAACCTTTACCGATAAAGTCATCAGCTTGATTAATCAGCACCGTGAAGGCGTTGTTTTCCTGCTCTGGGGTTCACACGCACAAAAGAAAGGCGCGATTATTGATACCCAACGTCACCATGTGTTGAAAGCGCCGCATCCGTCACCGCTCTCAGCACATCGCGGTTTCTTTGGCTGCAATCACTTTGTACTGGCCAATGAATGGTTGGAACAACGAGGTGAAAAACCGATTGACTGGACGCCGGTGTTACCAGCAGAAAGCGAGTAAAAAAATGCCAGCGATTCGCTGGCATTTTTATTATCAGGCTTTGTTCTGACGCCACCACTCCGCGAGCAGTACGCCGGTTGCCACAGATACGTTGAGCGTTTCAACGTTACCCGTACCGTCAATCGCCACGCACAGGTCGTCAGCTGAGCATGCCGCTTCCGGCAGCGCTTCACGCTCGCGCCCTAATACCAGCACCATTTTTTCCGGCAGCATGGTAGTAAACAACGGTTTGCCTTTCACGCTTGAGGTCATCACTACCGTGTAACCTGCCTTACGGAAGTCGTCCAGCACATCGACAATGCTGTCACCGGTGATCGGCTGAACGTGCTCTGCGCCACCTTCAGCGGTACGGATTGCCGCACCTGATTCCAGCAGCGCCGCGTCCTGTACCACCACGCCTTTCACACCAAAGTGGGCGCAGCTACGCATCATTCCGCCCAGGTTGTGCGGGTTAGCGATGTCTTCCAGAGCCAGTACGCAATCCTGCGCCCCAGCCTGACCCACCCACTGCTTAACAGTGGTACCGTTACGTTTTTTGATCAGGAAACAAACACCGCCATGGTGCTCAGTACCGGAGGCTTTCGCCAGCTCAGCTTCATCAACCACGTGATAGGCTTTGCGGTTTGCCGCCATCCAGCGTAATGCTTCTTTAAAGCGCGGGGTTACGCTCTGCACAAACCAGGCGCGAACAATAGCGTCCGGGCGACTCTGGAACAGAGCCTGACAAGCATTCTCACCGTAAACGCGGGTTTCTTCCGCGCGCTGACGACGTAAGACTTCAGGATCGATAAAACTCTTGCCGCTAATACCGCCATGATCGGCTTTATCCGCAACATCATCATTCGGTGCGCGGGACACGGTACGCCATGGTGAATCTTCACGTCTGCGATCGCGTTCTGCATCGCGGTCACGACCACGTTCACGGCCGCGTTCGCTGTTCGGACCCTTTCTGTCATCACGGGCAGGGCGACGACCGCCTTCGGCTCGGGAAGTACCGGGGCGTCCGCCGCCTTTACCAGTACGTGGATTTTGGGTGCGTTTATCCGAGTCATCGTCACTGCGGACGTACATCACTTTGACCTTGCCGTTTTTGTTCTTCAGTTCGTCGCTCATGTTTTTCTCCACCTGCTCTGCGCGAAGCGCGCAGATTACCCGATGTGCACGTCGTTAGCCATTATTTCATTTAAAAGCTAAGGACTATTGTACTCATTGAATAAAACGCATTGTTGTTTAGAACAGACTCCCCGATAATATGTAACATAATAGAAACATACTGGCGTCACTGCCATGAAGTCCACACTACTCATCCAGAGGTTAGTTATGAATACCGTTTGTACCAGCTGCCAGGCAATCAACCGCATTCCCGACGATCGTGTCCAGGAAGCGGCTAAATGCGGACGCTGTGGTCACGACCTGTTTGATGGGGAGGTGATCAATGCGACCGGTGAAACACTGGATAAACTGTTAAAAGACGATCTCCCGGTGGTGGTTGATTTTTGGGCCCCCTGGTGCGGGCCATGCCGTAACTTTGCCCCAATTTTTGAAGATGTCGCGGAAGAGCGTAGCGGTAAAGTGCGTTTTGTTAAAGTAAATACGGAAGCCGAGCGTGAACTCAGCGCCCGCTTCGGTATCCGCAGTATTCCGACCATCATGATCTTCAGAAAAGGTGAAATCGTCGACATGCTCAATGGCGCCGTCCCTAAGGCACCGTTTGATAGCTGGCTTAACGAATCACTATAATCTCTACGGGGCGCATCTTGTGCCCCGTTTTCACCTCTGCGACAATGGCGTTTTTCAACGTGTTTCCCCATGACCGATAACGCTGTTCTTCAGTTACGCGCTGAGCGCCTCGCGCGCGCCACCCGTCCTTTCCTCGCCCGAGGTAACCGTATTCGTCGCTGCCAGCGCTGCCTGCTGCCGCTGAAACTCTGCTTGTGTGCAACATTAGTACCGTCTGAGGCAAAAAGCCGTTTTTGTCTGGTCATGTTTGATACCGAGCCAATGAAGCCCAGCAATACGGGACGTTTAATCGCCGATATTTTACCAGATACCGCGGCTTTTCAGTGGTCACGCACCGAACCGCCGCAGGCGCTGCTTGATCTGGTGAAAAATCCTGATTACCAGCCGATGGTCGTGTTCCCGGCTTCCTATGCGGGCGAAGAGCGCGAAGTGATTTTCACGCCACCAACCGGTAAACCACCATTGTTTATCATGCTCGATGGCACCTGGCCGGAAGCGCGTAAAATGTTCCGCAAAAGCCCGTACCTCGACAACCTGCCGGTGATCTCCGTTGATTTATCGCGCCTTTCTGCTTATCACCTGCGTGGTATTCACGCCGAAGGGCAATACTGTACTGCCGAAGTGGCTATCGCTTTGCTGGATCTGGCTGGTGATACGCAAGCTGCGGAAGGGTTAAGCGATCACTTCACTCGCTTTAAAACCCGTTACCTGGCAGGAAAAACCCAACATCAGGGGAGCGTCACAGCAGACTCCACAGAAAGCGTTTAAAATCATTCGGTCACTGGAGTCATTAAGGAAGCCGATATGAGTCAACGTGGTCTGGAAGCACTACTGCGACCGAAATCCATTGCGGTGATTGGGGCGTCGATGAAGCCTAACCGCGCGGGTTACCTGATGATGCGTAATCTGCTTGCCGGCGGTTTCAATGGGCCAGTTCTACCGGTGACGCCCGCCTGGAAAGCGGTATTGGGCGTACTGGCCTGGCCCAATATCAGTAGCTTGCCTTTTAGCCCCGACCTCGCCGTATTGTGCACCAATGCCAGCCGTAACCTGGCATTACTCGAAGCACTTGGCGAGAAAGGCTGTAAAACCTGCATTATTCTTTCGGCTCCCGCGGCCCAACATGCAGAACTGTTGGCCTGCGCCTCACGCTATAAAATACGCCTGCTGGGTCCCAACAGCCTGGGACTTCTCGCCCCCTGGCAGGGGCTTAACGCCAGCTTTTCCCCCGTCCCGATTAAGCGCGGCAAGCTGGCTTTTATCTCTCAATCCGCCGCCGTATCCAATACCATACTCGACTGGGCACAGCAGAGAGAAATGGGCTTTTCTTACTTCATCGCACTGGGTGACAGCCTGGATATCGACGTTGATGAACTACTGGATTACCTGGCGCGCGACAGCAAAACCAGCGCGATATTGCTCTATCTCGAACATTTGAGCGATGCCCGGCGCTTTGTCTCTGCCGCCCGTAGCGCCGCGCGCAACAAACCCATCCTGGTGATTAAGAGTGGCCGTAGCCCGGCAGCGCAGCGTTTGCTGCACACCAGCGCCGGAATGGACCCAGCCTGGGACGCAGCAATCCAGCGCGCCGGTTTATTGCGAGTACAAGACACTCACGAGCTGTTCTCAGCGGTCGAAACCCTGAGTCACATGCGCCCGCTGCGTGGTGACAGGCTGATGATCATCAGTAACGGCGCCGCACCTGCCGCACTGGCATTGGATGAGCTATGGTCGAAAAATGGCAAACTCGCCACGCTGAGTGAAGATACCTGCCAGAAATTACGCGATGCACTACCAGCCCATGTTGATATCGGCAACCCGCTGGATCTGCGTGACGATGCCAGTAGCGAACACTATGTAAAAGCGCTGGATATTTTGCTCGCCAGTCAGGACTTCGACGCGCTGATGGTGATTCATTCGCCCAGCGCCGCCGCCCCCGGGACCGAAAGCGCACAAGCGTTGATCGAAGCAGTAAAGCAGCATCCACGAGGGAAATTTATCTCCTTACTGACCAACTGGTGCGGGGAGTTTTCTTCTCAGGAAGCCCGTAGGCTATTTAGCGAAGCAGGGTTGCCCACCTACCGTACGCCGGAAGGGACCATCACCGCGTTTATGCATATGGTCGAGTATCGGCGTAACCAGAAGCAACTGCGAGAAACGCCTGCGCTACCGGACTACCTGACCACTAATACTGCCGAGGCGCATAATCTGTTACAGCAAGCGATTGCCGAAGGAGCCACATCGCTGGACACCCATGAAGTGCAGCCGATTTTACAAGCTTATGGCTTACACACGCTCCCGACCTGGATCGCCAGCGACAGCGCGGAAGCTGTGCATATCGCAGAGCAGATCGGCTATCCGGTGGCGCTCAAGCTGCGTTCACCTGATATCCCGCATAAGTCGGAAGTTCAGGGGGTAATGCTCTACCTGAGAACGGCAACAGAGGTACAGCAGGCCGCGAACGCGATTTTTGATCGGGTGAAAATGGCCTGGCCACAAGCGCGCATCCACGGTTTATTAGTGCAAAGCATGGCGAATCGCGCTGGCGCGCAGGAGCTTCGCGTCGTCGTTGAACACGATCCGGTATTTGGCCCACTGATTATGCTGGGTGAAGGTGGGGTTGAGTGGCGACCAGAAGAGCAAGCCGTGGTGGCATTGCCGCCATTGAACATGAATCTGGCGCGTTATCTGGTGATCCAAGGGATCAAAAATAAGAAGATCCGCGCTCGTAGCGCACTACGCCCACTGGATATCGCCGGACTAAGCCAGCTTCTGGTGCAGGTATCCAACCTGATCGTCGATTGTCCGGAAATTCAGCGTCTGGATATCCATCCGCTGCTGGCCTCCGCCGGTGAATTTACCGCGCTGGATGTCACGCTGGACATTGCCCCCTTCACAGGCGATAACGAAAGCAGATTGGCTGTACGTCCCTACCCTCATCAGCTTGAAGAGTGGGTGGAGTTGAAGAACGGCGAGCGCTGCCTGTTCCGCCCCATTTTGCCAGAGGATGAACCTCATCTGCAGCAGTTCATTTCTCAGGTAACAAAAGAAGATCTTTATTATCGCTATTTTAGTGAGATCAACGAATTTACCCATGAAGATTTAGCCAATATGACACAGATCGACTACGATCGTGAAATGGCCTTTGTCGCTGTGCGTTGTAGAGATAATCATGAAGAGATCCTCGGCGTGACGCGAGCTATCTCGGATCCTGATAACGTAGATGCCGAGTTTGCCGTCCTGGTTCGTTCTGATCTCAAAGGACTTGGACTGGGTCGCCGATTGATGGAAAAATTAATTGCCTATACCCGAGATCACGGACTTAGACGTTTGAATGGTATTACGATGCCAAACAATCGCGGTATGGTCGCCCTGGCCCGGAAACTAGGGTTCGTTGTTGACGTCCAACTCGAAGAGGGGATTGTTGGGCTAACGCTTAATCTGGCCCAATTTGAGGAATCGTGAGTAAGGTACTGGAAATGTTGACCACATTAATGGGTACTGGTGGTATCATTGCCCGCTTATGTCGTCTGCATAGCACAGAGGACCCTTCAATGAACAGAGAAGAAATGCACTGTGATGTTGTCAAAATTTAAGCGTAATAAACATCAACAACACCTTGCCCAACTACCCAAGATTTCTCAGTCAGTTGATGATGTAGATTTCTTTTATGCTCCCGCTAATTTCAGGGAGACTCTGCTGGAAAAAATAGCCAGCGCGACGCGACGGATCTGCATTATTGCGCTGTACCTGGAACAGGATGACGGTGGCAAAGGCATACTCGACGCGCTCTATGCGGCAAAACGGCAGCGTCCTGAACTGGATGTCCGGGTGCTTGTCGACTGGCACCGAGCCCAGCGCGGGCGCATTGGTGCTGCGGCATCAAATACCAACGCTGACTGGTATTGCCGCATGGCGCAAGAAAACCCTGGTATCGATATTCCTGTCTATGGCGTGCCGATTAACACGCGCGAAGCCCTTGGCGTTCTGCATTTCAAAGGCTTTATCATCGATGACAGCGTCCTGTATAGCGGCGCCAGCCTGAACGATGTTTATCTGCATCAGCATGATAAATATCGCTACGACCGTTATCAGTTGATTCGCAACGCGCAAATGGCCGATATCATGTTCAATTGGGTGGCGCAAAACCTGATGAATGGTCGCGGCGTTAATCGTCTTGATGATATCAATCGCCCTAAAAGCCCGGAAATTAAAAACGACATTCGCTTGTACCGTCAGGAACTGCGGGATGCGTCATTCCATTTTCAGGGGGATGCGGATAATGAACAGCTTTCTGTTACGCCGCTGGTTGGACTCGGAAAATCCAGTCTGTTAAATAAGACTATTTTCCACCTCATGCCCTGCGCAGAGCACAAACTCACAATTTGTACCCCTTATTTCAATCTGCCCGCCATACTGGTGCGCAATATCATTCAGCTGCTGCGTGAAGGGAAAAAGGTCGAAATCATTGTCGGTGATAAAACTGCCAACGACTTTTACATCCCGGAAGATGAGCCTTTTAAAATCATCGGCGCGCTGCCTTATCTGTATGAAATTAATCTGCGCCGTTTTCTGAGCAGACTGCAATATTATGTGAATACCGATCAGTTGGTCGTGCGCTTATGGAAAGATGATGACAACACTTATCATCTGAAAGGCATGTGGGTTGATGATAAATGGATGCTGCTCACCGGCAACAACCTCAATCCTCGAGCCTGGCGTCTGGATCTGGAAAACGCCATCCTTATCCACGATCCTAAGCAAGAGCTGGCGCCCCAGCGCGATAAAGAGCTGGAGCTTATCCGCACGCATACCACCGTGGTGAAGCACTACCGCGACCTGCAAAGCATTGCTGACTATCCAGTCAAGGTGCGCAAGCTCATCCGTCGACTACGCCGTATTCGTATCGACAGATTAATTAGCCGTATTCTGTAACCAAGACCCCGTCCAGTGACGGGGTTTTTCCTATGGAGACAACGGTGCGCCTGTTTATTCTTACCAGTATCCTGGCTATTTCGGGCTGCAGCCACATGGCAAACGACCGCTGGAGCGGACAAGACAAAGCTCAACACTTTATCGCCTCCGCCATGCTTGCCGCAGCCGGCAATGAATATGCCCAGCATCAGGGTTACAGCAGCGATCGCAGTGCGGCTATTGGTTTGATGTTCTCAGTCAGCCTGGGCGCATCAAAAGAGCTGTGGGACAGCCGCCCCGCTGGGAGCGGCTGGAGCTGGAAGGACTTTGCCTGGGATGTTGCGGGCGCCTCAACCGGCTATGCAGTCTGGCAACTGGCACATCATTAGAGGCGCAGCCCTTTCCCCTTGCCATGCAGCATCAGCGATACTAAAAATGCGATGACTGCCAACGCGGTAACGTACCAGAAGAATGTGGTTTCCATACCGATGGATTTCAGGGATAAGGCAACATATTCGGCTGAACCACCAAACAGGGCATTCGCCACCGCATAAGATAACCCAACCCCCAAGGCGCGCACCTGCGCCGGAAACATCTCTGCCTTCAGAATGCCGCTGATAGACGTATAGAAACTCACGATCAACAAGGCACACATTACCAGAGCAAACGCCATATACGGAGACGTCACGTTTTGCAACGCTGTCAGAATGGGAACGGTAAAAATCGCGGCTAATGCGCCAAAGCATAGCATGGAAGTACGTCTGCCAATTTTATCTGACAAAGCGCCAAACAATGGTTGCACCAGCATGAATACACACAGTGCCGCCGTCATAATCCCGCTGGCTACGTTGGCATGCATACCGGCGGTGTTAACCAGGTACTTCTGCATATAGGTTGTGAAGGTGTAAAAACACAGCGAGCCAGCAGCGGTAAAGCCAAGCACCATGACAAAGGCTTTGCGATTACGCCACAGACCTTTCAGAGAGCCTGCTTCTTTTAACGCACGAACATCCTGTTTCGAGGTTTCATCCAGCTGACGACGCAGCCATAGCGCGACAATAGCCAGCACTGCACCCAGCGCAAATGGAATACGCCATCCCCACTCTCTGAGCGCAGAGTCTTCTAACGTTTGCTGCAAAATGACCACAACCAGCAATGCCAGTAGCTGCCCGCCAATTAACGTTACGTACTGGAATGAAGCATAAAAACCTTTCTTACCTTCAATAGCCACTTCACTCATGTAGGTAGCGCTGGTCCCGTATTCACCGCCGACAGACAGCCCCTGAAATAATCTGGCCAGCAGCAGTAGCGCAGGAGCCCAGGTACCTATCGTTTCATACCCCGGAAGACAAGCGATCACCAACGATCCCATACACATCATACAAACTGACAACAGCATGGATTTTTTACGCCCGTGCTTATCGGCAATGCGACCAAACAACCATCCGCCGATAGGGCGCATCAGAAAGCCTGCGGCAAAAACGCCGGCAGTTTGTAAAAGTTGGGTGGTGGTGTTCCCAGAGGGAAAAAAGATGTGTGCAAAATAGAGAGAGCAGAAAGAGTAGATATAGAAATCAAACCATTCGACCAGATTCCCTGATGATGCTCCAACAATCGCCCAAATACGGCGACGAGTATCGCCATCTGTCAGCGCTCCGTTCTCAGTTACACTGCTATCAGCCATTCGAATTATACCCCTGCCAAGGATCGCGTGAATTTATCAATGCTAGTTGTGTCTTTTTTGGTAAATTAAATGTTATATAATTGTTATAATTAATTATGAGATATAAGTCACGGTTTTAATTAGCAGAGAAAGGATTCAGATATGTTTGAGGAAATAGAGTCGAAGGTCGGATAAGGCATCCGGCAGGTTTCATTTCGTACAGAC